>JAIOTG010000106.1 GCA_021106995.1 bacterium | reverse complement strand
TATTATTACTATCTTTTACTATCTTTTCCCTCTCACCGTCTAAATCCTTCGAAGTTTTGTATTTTATAGCCATTACACCTATTTCGTTATCACTATTTTTATCTTTATAGGTAGAAGTATATAATTTATCTATTTTTCCAGGGTTAACTCCGGAATACAAATAACTCAGATATTCAACGTTATAAATAAAACCGGGGTTTGATTTTAATCCAATTCTGCTCATTTTCGCTTTATCAAGATTTTCTAATTCAAAATTAGTAGGTATTTCGTCTTCTTTTAAAGAATAATCTTGGGGGTAGCTCGTATTATTTTCCACCTTTTCTAAATTCTCTTCATTCACCTTCATTAGACTAAAAGAGCTAATAATAAAAACAAGGCTGGCGAGAATTATAATTATCGCAATAATTATAGCTAAAAGTTTTTTGTTTATTTTATTTTTCTCCATATTTTTTGATTATTTATATAAATTATGGCAAATAATTAAGTGGGTTAACAGGTATTCCATTTAATCTTACCTCAAAATGAAGATGCGGTCCTGAAGTTAAATTTCCAGATCCGGCTGTTCCAGGCATTCCCCCGCTTAAAGCTATACTTTGTCCCTTGGTCACATATTCTTCTTCGGCCACCAAGGGCTTGGAGATATGCCCGTAAACCGTAGCTAAACCGTCAGCGTGAACAATCATTATATAACCATAACTAGAGCTATTTGGATCGAATTTAACTCGAGCGACATATCCAGACCCTGATGACCTAATCGTAGATCCTTGAGGAGAAGCTATGTCAATCGCCGGATGTTCAAATAAATATCTAAAAGGATAATCAGGATCATGAAAATAAGCAGTGATGCGCCTATTTGAAACAGGCCAACCCAGGCCACCGCTATCAACTTTCATTTCATCATCTTCGGAAAGTTTCTCCATCTCCTCCCTTACCATCTTCTCCAAAGCTACGATCTCATTGGAAGCTTCCTCTGCTTCTCTTTTTGCTTGCCCTAAAAGGCCCTGATATCTTTCTTCTGATTCCTCGGTTTGATCCAAAATAAAGCCCTTAGTCTCTCTCTCGTCACTTAACGCCATTTGTCGCTCTTCAAGTTCTCCTTTTAATTTAACTAAATTATTACTCTCTTCTTCAAGCTCATTTTTGTTTAATTCTAGATCTTCTTTGTACTGCTTTAATTCTTGAACACTATTTTCCATTTCTTTATTTACGTCCTCTAAATACCTAATCTTATTTAGAAAATCGGACAGAGAATCGTTCATTAATAAAACCTCAAGGGTGTCAACTTGGCTTTGTTTATACATCAAATTAAGTATCTCAGATATATGTTTCTTTTCTTCTTCTATTTGATTCTCCCGACTTTCTATCTCAAAATTAACTTTTCTTATTTCAAGATTTGACTTTTGAATTTTAGCCTTAGTGTCTTCTATGTCTAATTCTGCTTTAGCTAATTTATTATCTAAAATTGCTAGTTGATTCTTCAGGCTCGCCTGCTCTCCTTGAATTCGCTCAATTTCTTCTGAATATTTTTCTCTTTCTTGTTTTATTTTATCTATTTCATTCTTTTTTGAATTTATCTCAGAATTTAAAAAATCTATCTCCTTATTTGATATTACCTCTTGACTATAAACAGCCCTGATAAAACCAAAAGACAGAAAACAAATTAAAACAAATAAAACGGAATATTTTAATTTCAATCTCATATAAATTAATTAATTCATCTTATTAAACTATATCATATTTCAATTATTGACACAATAACCTTATTTTGTTATTATTTTCTATAAATTACATAGAATACAAATAAATTATAAAAAATAATAAAAAACTGCCAATTTTAAGTAATGATTAATATAATTCGCAGTATTTAAAAAATATGGCACATAAAAAAGCAGGTGGATCCACCGCCAACGTTCGTGACTCTGCCGGTAGAAGATTAGGGGTAAAACTATCAGACGGAGAGTACGCCAAATCAGGCGCAATTATAATTAGACAGAGAGGGACCAAATTTCATCCAGGAGTAGGAGTAGGTAAGGGCAAGGATGATACCCTGTTTGCTAAAAAAAATGGTTTGGTAAAAATTATAACCAAAAAATTAAAAAAATTTGACAATAGCATGAAGACTGCCAAGATAGTAAATATTGTTGAAGTACAAAAAAAATAAAATCCATTAAAACTAAAAAGCTCTTCTCTTGTAGAAGGGCTTTTTAGTTTTAATTTGAAATTTCGTTTATAATTTTAATCCCCTTTTTTAAAGTGAGGAGACTTACTGCAAAAGATAATCTAAAATAATCTTTCTTTCTGGAAAAAACTTCGCCCGGTACTACTAAAACATTATTTTTCACTAATTTATTAATAAAATCAGTATTATCTTTAGGTTTTTTAATAAAAGCATAATAAGCACCTTCTGGTAAATTAAATTTTAAAGACGGACTTAATTCTTTAACTATATAGTCACGGTTTACCTTATATTCTCGAACATAAGGAGAAAAATCAAAGTGCCATTCATTTTCCAGCGCGGCCTGTGCAGGAGATGGAGCACAAACAAATGTATATTGCTGCAATTTATTCATAGCTCCGATTATCTCACCAGGACCATGAACATACCCAATCCTCCAACCAGTTATTAAATGGCTTTTTGAAAAACCATTAAGTGTTATAGTTTTACTATAAATACTTCCTGCGCTAAAAAATTTTTTGTCATAATCAAATTTTTCATACACCTCATCAGAAACAATAAAGAGTTTATTTTTTTTAGCAATTTTTACCAACTCTCTTATCTCATGTTCCCCATAAACCATTCCCGTGGGGTTATTAGGAGAGTTTATTATTATCGCTCTGGTCTTTGAGGTTATTAGTTTTTCCAATTTCTCATTTTTTAAATGAAAATCAGGGTAAGTACTCCAATAAACTGGTTTAACTCCAAAAAAACGAAGTAATTGATCATATAAAACAAAATAAGGATCAGGAAGTACGACCTCATCTCCTCTATTAAGCAATGTTGCAAAAGTTAAAAAAAGACCACCGCTAACACCTGAAGTAACTATTATGTCATCCGACTTTGCTAAAATATTATTTTCTTTCCTTAGTTTAACAGCAATTTTATTTCTTAAATTCAAAAATCCATTAGTAGGCGTATATTTATTAAAGTCATTGGAAACAGCTTCGCTTATTGCTTTTTTTAGTTTATTTGGCGTATTAAAATGAGGTTGGCCTATGGAAAGATCAATTAAATCCCCTTTATTATTAGCGGACAATTCAAAAACTTTTCTTATTCCAGATTCTTTTATTTTTTTTACTCTTTGCGAAATCATATTATTTTTGATTTTTATAACTTTCTTTAAAAATTAATTTATAAATTTCCCTAATAAAACTATCACTCAAATTAAACTTCTTAATTTTACCTCCTATAAGATCTTTCTCTCTTTTTTGATCAACCACCTTTAAGCCTCTCTCTTTCTTTGTAGTTGATAACTCTCTTACATATTTCATTCTTTTCTCTATTAAACTAAATACTTGTTCATCTATTTCGCTAATCATTTTTCTGTTAAAATTAAAATTATTATAAAGCCCTGATTTGGTTATTTCTTCTTCTATATCTAAACAAGATCTGATAAATTTCTTCCTAACTTGAGAGGCGTAAGGATTAAAATTATTCATATCATAAAAAAGTTGCCAATTATCATTGTTGGTATGAGGTAAAATTTTTAAAACATCTTTATAACCAGGTGTATAAATCTTTTGCTCACCTATTCCGGCTCTTGTTAATGATCTTCCTAAAAAATGAACCAAACTAAGCGTTTTAGCGTTTTGAAAATCATGTTCCTTAGGAGTAGTAATAATTACTTCTAAGCCTATTTTTTTTAGAAATTTTTCAACTCTTTCTTGTCTATCTTTTTTTATTCTCAAAGGGCACAACACTATCTGCTTACCCTTTATGTTAAATTCTTTTTTATTTAAATTAAATTTGGAAGTTGTGGGTCCAAACATAGGGTGGGTCCCCATTATATCAACGTATTCTGGAGTGTATTTCTTTAACCAACCACACGGATGCATCTTAACCGAACAAACATCAAGAAGTAAAGACCC
>JAIOTG010000007.1 GCA_021106995.1 bacterium | reverse complement strand
ATTTTCCCTGTAAATATTTTTATTTAAGAATCTTTCATAATTACCGATATCCTGATCAGTCTCATCACCATCTTCGGTTACAAAAACCTCCCCATGTTCTATTGGATTCATTGTCCCAGCATCTACATTTATATAGGGATCAATTTTAATAGCACTAACATTAAACCCTCTTCCTTTTAATATTGCTCCCATAGAAGAACAAGTTACACCTTTACCGACTCCAGACATAACTCCACCCACCACAAAAATATACTTGGTAGTGTCCTCATTTATTTTATTTTTATCTCCCATAACTATATGATAATTAATTATTATTTCCCAAATTTAAATCTTCACCATTAATCATTTTATTCAAAATCTTAATAGCCTCATCCATTTGCGGAGTTTTATCTTGTTTATAATCCTCTAAAGTATACTCAACTTCTACGTCCGGACTTATTCCCTCCTCACTGATTGATTTACCATTTGGAGTAAGCCATTTTGCCACTGTTATCTTTACTGAAGAACCATCACTAAAAGGCTCCAAACTTTGAACTGATCCTTTACCAAAAGTTTTTTCTCCTAAAATAATAGCTCTCCCATAGTCCTGAAGAGCGCCTGAAACGATTTCAGAGGCCGAAGCACTCCCCATATTAACCAAAACTACAGTTAAATAATCTTTTAACCTAGCAGAACCACGAGCTTCATACTTTCTATCACTCCCATCACTAAATTTCTCAATAACAACCGGACCACTTTCTATCCATTCACTAGAAACCTCTACTGAAGTATCTAAATAACCTCCAGGATTATTTCTAAGATCCAATATTATACCTTTGATATCTTTTGATATAATTTCCTCCACTGCTTCATTAAAAAGCATTTCAGTGTCATCGTTAAAATTGCTAATTTCTATTTTATATATATTACCATCCAATATTTCAACCTTAATACTTTCAACCTTAATTATTCCCCTGGTTATTATAATATCCTTTGTCTCTTCACTGTTTTGACTTAATATAGTTAAAGTAACATCCGTCCCCTCTTCTCCTCTTATTTTATTGACCGCCTCATCTAATGTCATATCCCTTGAAGACTCCTCATTAACTGCTAAAACCATATCTCCTGCCTTAAGACCTGCTTTTTCTGCCGGCATTCCAGCTAAAGGTGCAATTATTGTTAAAATTCCATCTTTCATTCCAACCTCAGCACCAATCCCTTCAAAAGTTCCAGACATACTCTCGTTAAATGATCTAGTTTTTTGAGGATCCATAAAAACAGTATAAGGATCACCTACCGCTTCTGTTATTCCTTTTAAAGCCCCGTAAAAAAGTTTTTTATCAGACATCCCTTCCCCGTCGACATATTTTTCCTTCAAGGAATCCCAAAGCTCCCAAAACAGACCAAAATCTATATCCTGCTGAATATTTCCTTCTTTTGCCTCACTGTATTTTCCAGTTAGCTTGCCTAAATAAATAGCCTCTTCCCTAGCTAAATCTTTTACCACCTGACTCTTGCCAGAAAAGTAAAGTCCAGAGCCAAAAGAAACTAACATTAAAATAAGCACCAATACTATAATTGATACTCTAAATAAAATATGTGAACCTTTTTCACGAACCACATAATGTGAATTGTTTTTCATATTGTAATTAAAATTATTGTCTTAAAACTTTTATATTATTTATATCTCTTACGTCAATAAGCCTAGAAGCTTTTGATTTAACACCTCCTGCATCCACAGCCAAATCTATTTCGTCTAAATTAAAATATTCTCCCAAATCTGCTATATTAGAAATAATTGCCTCACCGCTTTTATTTAAACTGGTCGAGACAATTGGTATTTTTAACTTATCTATCATTTTAATAAGAAAATCGAAGTTTGGCAAACGGACAGAAATACCAAGCGCAAAATTAAACATATCATCCATTACCTTAATCTTTCTCTCTAAAATAATAGTAGTAGGCTGCGCTTGTTTTATCCAAGTCTTTTTTAAATATTCCTCTTGTTTTTCATTCACCTCGGCTAAATTTTTAACCATATCAATGCTACTAACAAGATTTATTAAAGGATTGTTTATCTTTTTTTTCTTTATTTTAAAAATTTTATTAATAGCTTCATTATCTGAAGAAAGACAATGAAAACCATAAATAGTGTCAGTTGGTAAAACAATTATTTTTCCATTAAACAAATAATCGACCACAATGTCGATTATTTGTTTTTCTGATATTTGATCATTAAGTTTAATTATTTTCATAATCTATAATGTGGTTATAGGACGACTTTGCACTATATAAAATTTCTTGTCCTTATAAGCCCATTCAATGTCCTGAGGTTTTTTATAATGCTTTTCAATTTGAACGCAAACTTTAGCAAGCTTTATTATATCTTTGCCTTCTAGTTTTTGCTTTTCCTGATCACCTTTTTTAACATTAATCCATTTTACACCATTTTTTACACATTTTACAATTTTTTTCTCTTGCCCACTAATATTTATATCCAAAAGAGACATTTCTTTCTTATTAATAACATAGCTATCCGGAGTTACGGATCCAGAGACAATTGCTTCACCAAGTCCAAATCCTGCTTCTATTATCAGTTGGTTCCTATCTTCCGTAACCGGATGAACTGTAAAACAGATACCAGACACCTCAGACTCAATCATGATCTGAACCACGACGGCAACACTAACTTGCACGTTTGTTAATTTTTTTTCCTTGCGATAAAAAATAGCTCTGGGCGTAAAAAGAGATGACCAACAACTACGGACATTAACAAGAATAGTTTTCTCAGTAGTATTAAGATAACTCTCAAGCTCTCCGGCCCAGGAGGCTATTGAGGAGTCCTCAGCAGTGGCTGAAGAACGGACTGCCACAAAACGTGTCTTTAACTTCTTAAATTCTTTTAAAATATCTTTAGTTAAATCTTCAGGCATCTCTACGTCATGTATCATGTCACGAATTATATTCGAAGCTTGATCCACAGAATTAATATCGTCGTAATTAACCTTGTTTAATTCAGCTTGGATGGCTTGAAGTAAATCGGTTTCATGTAAAAACCTATCGAAAGAATCTGATAAAATCACAAATCCAGGAGGCACAGCAATGCTAGCCTGCGTCATCTCACCTAAAGAGGCCCCTTTACCCCCGGCAATACCGACATCTTTTTTAGATAATTCTTTAAAATTTTTGATAAACATATGAACTTATTATTTTTTCTTATATCTCTTAATAATTTTTACTTTCCCGTGAGTAGCATCAACATCCACCAAATCATTATCCTTTAAAACCTTAGTTGCAACGCGAGTTCCTATAACACACGGTATATTAAATTCCCTGGACACAATAGCGGCATGACTAGTTATACCTCCTACGTCAGTTATTATAGCCGAAGCTTTCTTTATAGCCGGAACTAAGTCAGGCGTAGTAGCGATGGAAACTAAAATATCACCCTTGTTCATTTTCTCCATGTCTTTAGTCACATTAACGATTTTTACCTTTCCCTTAATTCTACCAATAGAAGCAGTATCTCCCTGTAAAAGTGAAATGTTTTCAACATCCTCTTGTATTAAATTAATGTTTTCCAAATACTTTCTGGCATCGTCACCAATTATAAATCTATCTTTTTTATTGTTCTCTGATAAATATATACTAAATTTATACCTTTCATTTAAAGATTGGGGAGATATTTCCCTCTTTCCGCTGAGCACTTCCAATATTTCCTCTGGCAATAAATATCTTATTTGTCTTACTGACAAATAATATCTTCTTCCAAATTCTTTATAAAACTCTTCCATAACAGAGTAAAACCTGAACATATTATCCTTTCTTGCTCCCTTATTAAAAACCATATCTCTTGCTGTCTCAAATAATTCCCGATGTTTTTTATCAATTTTATATTTTTTCACTATCTCATCCTGCCTTTTCTCAATTCTACTCCTTTCTTTTTTAATCCTCTCAAGAAGTTTATTCGCATTCAAATTCTGACTTAACAAACTTCTTAAAATGTCAGTAAAATATTCTTTACCCCAAACCGGACCAACGGTATTATAACCCAAATAACCAAACTTTTGTGCATGATCATTTAACTTGCGATTCAAATCAGGCGCTATATTATCTAGATTCTTTAAAATTATTCTAATATCTGTATTTTT
>JAIOTG010000037.1 GCA_021106995.1 bacterium | reverse complement strand
CTTCTTTTGGGTAAAATCCAGGCTTCGTAGTGATATTGGCTAGCATATGGTGTAAAAGCAATCACTTGACTGTCTTCAAAAATATTTCTTTTTGTCTTAGATTCTTTTTTTATTATATCACAGTAGGGACAACTGTTATTTTCTTTTTGATAGTTTTGTTTTAATAAAGCCTCTTCTTTTAAATCATCTGGTATTATTTTTGTTGCAAAAATTTGAGAATGAGAGTGACTTTTTGAAGCACCGGCTTTATAGCCTTGATTTTTAAAACAAAGAATATAGTCTATTTCTTTGTTTTTGCTTAATTCTTTATTTCTTTTAGCATACATTTTTAGGACATTTTTAACATCCCTTTCTTTTAAATGGGTCAACTCTTTCATGTGGTTGGGGGTGTCTATTATTACTTCCTGAGCTCCGTAAGCTTTTTTATTATCCAGGGTAACTGCTGGATATATATTTTTAATACTTAAAACCCCCCATTCTTTAGAATTGGGTTTGTTAATTTTATCTATTATATTGTTTTTGTCAATATTTTCGGGGCAAAAGGGACAATTTGGATCTTTTTTTATAGTTATGTTTTCTTTTAACTCCCGAGGCCTAGCGGCTCTTCCGGGTGTTATTATTACATACTTGTTTAAAATGTAGGATTTTCTAATTTCAGATTTATTTTTAGGCATATTTTTAAATATTTTATAAATATTTTTTAACTTCACTTAAATTATAACAAAATAGCTTTCTTTGTTCCAATTTTAATAAAAATAAAAATATGTTATACTGGTTTATATAAGATAATTATTAATAATTTATATTATGTCTGGAGGACAACTTTTTATAGTTATTTCTATCTTAGTTGTAGCTTTGGTGGCAATTGTTTTAATTAAAGCTAAGCTAGAATAAAAAAATACGCCTATATTATATGGGCGTATTTTTTAAAAATGAAAAACTACCTTTTAGAAACAGGTAGTTTTTCATTTTGACAAAAAGGGAAACATTGTATAATGTAATAATAAAATTAGGCACCTTAACAATAGTCACGAGTATGACGGTGATTATAAAATCAAACAAAAAGAACATGGGAGGAAAATCATGAAAAAACAATTAATGGTTTTGGTAATTGTGATTGGATGTTTTTTTATTTTTGGTTGTGATCAACACAAAGAGAAACAATTAAGTGAGAAGCAAAGAGCAGTTCAGGCTCAAAAAATTACACAAGAAAAGGAAAAACAAAAAATTGCCCAGGCTCAAGTTGATAGACATATTGCTGTCTACAGAACATCTGATGTTAAGGAAGGAAAAATATCTGCTTTGGCAAAATTGTTGAATATTAATACAAAAAATTCAATTCAGGCATATTATTTATTACTTGATGAAAGCTCATTAGAGCAAGTTGAATTATTTAATATCGCAATGGGTCAAGAGGGTAAAAAGGAAGCGGTAAATGGAGCGGGTGATTATGTGCAAACAAGGATTAATGAGGTAAGAAAAAGGATTAATAAACCTAGTGAAGAGCTGAATAATGAAGAAAAAGAATATAAAAGTCAACAAGAAAAACAGATTTTAACATTGGTTTTTAAAATCATTGTTCACGCTAAAGAGTTTAAAACCATAGCATCTAAAAACCCCGATTATTTTGCCAGGAAATTAAGGGATGCTTATGCTGGTAAAAATTTTGAAATTCCTGTCTTAAAAATTAAGTCAGTGCCTTTAATTATTTTAAAAGAAAAGGGTTTTGAGGCTTTATTGAGGACGGTAGATGAAAAAACACGGACAGTTATATTTTATAGTAAAGACGATTTTGAAGAAAATATAGTTAACCCTTCATTAAAGGTGTGTGAAGATACAAGATCAACAAGGGTTCAAAGAGAGTCGGCTGGGATGATGATAATAGATTTTCCATCGACAAACAAAGTGATAGACAAGGTGGTTGAGGCATATAAACACGGCCGGTATTTTGACGAATCTACAAAGACTTCAAGAGGTAAAAAAACTACGTTGGAAAAATTGTTTGAAATATCAGCGAGTTGGTGGGGAAATTTAATTAAATCAAATTATAGGGGCGATAAATATTTTACCACCTATGTAGCGGAAAAATATTTAAATAATCCAGACGACCAAGACAGAGTTATCGAGTTAATTTCAAACATTGATTTTAAAGTTGCCTGTCCATACTTATGTAAGCTTGATTACGCTTCATTATCAGTAAAAGCACAAGAAGCTTTAAGAATGTGTTTGTATATCTCTCCTATAGAAGAAAACAATGGAACACAGTTTATAAGAGAAAGGTATAAATTATTTGTTTCTTTATTTTATCAAATGAATTGTAGAGACAAAGATAGAAGTAACTTGCTTTTTCACCTTTCTGATTATTCATCTGATAATCAAATCGCCTTTGTTACAAATTGTTTTGGTAAAATGACAAAAAATGAAAAAGAAACAATTGTTCACATGGCATCAAAAATGGACATAATATCCAGAAATATAATTTATAAAGCAATTGAGAAAGAATGTGATGAAAATTTATTGAATTCAATAGATTATTATAAAAACTTATAACAATCTTAATATTAAATTTTAACAGGGAGACAAGAACAATTCTTGGTCTCCCTTTTTTATTTTTTAATAAAAAAATATTATAAAAAAGAATAAAATTACTTAAAAATAGTTAAAATAAAAAAACTCCTCTGTGTAACAGGAGAGTTTTTTATAAAGTATATACTTATCTTTTGTTATTATCTCTAGGTCCTCTGTTGTAATTACCTCTATTATTTCCAGTGCTAAAATTATTTCCAACACTTTCACCCTTTTTGTCTTTCCAAAGAGGTTCGTTTTCTTTCATTCCTTTCATGGTAAGGTTTACTCTTCCTTTTTCATCAATTTCTTTTATATGTACAGTAACCGCATCGCCAACTGAAATAAAATCAGATGGTTTATTGATTCGGTAAGGGGCCAATTCTGAAACATGAACCAATCCATCTCTACCAGGAGTAAGCTCTACGAAAACTCCAAAGTCTAAAATTCTTACAACCTTGCCTTTATAAATTTCTCCGGCTTCAAAGTCTTTTACAATGTCTTTGACCCTTTTTTCAGCCATTATGCTTTTTTCTTGATCAGTTCCGCAGATTACAACTAATCCATCATCTTCGATATCAATACTAACTCCAGTTTCGTCAATTATTGCATTAATAATTTTTCCTCCGGGGCCAATAATTGATCCGATTTTTTCAGGATCAACTTTAAAGCTAATAATTCTTGGAGCATGTGGTGATAATTCTTTATTTGGAGTAGTTATTGCTTTATCCATAGTATTTAATATTCCTAAACGTCCTTCAAATCCTTGTGTAAGCGCTTGTTTAATCACTTCATCAGGCAAACCTAGAGTTTTTGTATCAAGCTGAATAGCTGTTACACCATCTCTTGTTCCGGTAACTTTAAAATCCATACCACCTTTTCCGTCTTCTAAGTCTTGGATGTCAGTAAGCACAACCCAGTTACTCATGTCATCGTAACTAGCGAGTCCAATAGCAACACCAGCCACAGCCTTTTTTAGAGGCACCCCAGCATTCATAAGAGCTAAACTTGAGCCACAAGTAGACCCCATTGACGATGATCCATTTGAGCCCATAGTTTCGCTTACTACTCGGATGGTGTATGGAAATTCTTCTTTACTGGGTAATACAGGAATTAGGGCTTTTTCAGCTAAGGCACCATGTCCCACTTCTCTTCGTCCAGGCCCTCTCATAAATCTAGCTTCACCAACTGAAAATGGAGCGAAGTTGTAGTGATGCATAAATCTTTTTGTACCAGTTCCTTCCATTCCTTCTAATGATTGAGCTAGCCCAGGACCGGCTAAAGTGATTACAGAAAGAATCTGCGTTTCCCCCCTAGAGAAAAGTCCAGATCCATGAGTACGAGGTAAAATATCAACCTCAGAAAGAATTTCTCTTACTTCCGTTATTTCTCTCCCATCAACTCTTCGTTTGTTTTCGATTAACTCTCTGGTAATTTCGGAATCAACGGCTTTTTCTACGGTTTTTTTAATAACCAGTTTTCTGTCGTCTTTTTCAATACCTTTTTCAAATAGAAATAAATCTAAATTCTTTTTAATAGCTACTACAGCTCCTTTTCTTTCTTTCTTTTCGTAATAAGATTTATCAAAAAGAGTTTTATTAATATTATCTTTGAGCCATTTTTCAGCTAGTTCGATATTTTTTTGTTTGTTAATTTTATTTTCTTTCTCTTCGTCAGTTTCAGTTGGGTCAATTTCTTCAACTGGGGTGGGCAGTCCAATCTTGTCTTTCATTTCTTTAATAAGTTTAATGGCTGGAGCCATTGCTTTCCGACCCCCTATAAGAGCTTCATACATTTCGTCTTCTTTTATTTCATTTCCCTCTGCTTCGATTTGGATTATTTTATCTTCACTTCCCGCAACTACAACATCCATATCGCTTTTTTCTCTTTCTTCGTAAGTTGGGTTAAAAATTAATTTACCATCAATGCGACCAACGCGGATACCAGCAATTGGACCGTGCCATTTTGCTCCTGATATAGATAAAGCAGCTGAGGCCGCAACTAAAGCTACTATATCATGATCGTTTTTTCCGTCGGCTGAAAGAATGGTTAATATTACTTGTGTTTCTTTTCTTGAACTATCGTCAAACAAGGGCCTAATAGACCTATCGATCATTCTACCTGATAAGACAGCGTCGTCAGTTGGACGACCCTCTCTTTTAATCCATTGAGACCCCTTAATAACACCTGCAGCATAGAGACGTTCCTCAAAATCTACCATTAATGGAAAATAGTCTATATCTCTTTCTTCTTTTGATACTACAACCGTAGCTAAAACAACCGTTTCTCCATATTGAACAGTTACGGCAGCGTCAGCTTGTTTGGCTAAACGCCCTGTTTTAAAGGTTAATTCTCGACCATTCCATTCGGCCTTAAAAGTTTTTTCTTCTGGCATAAATTTTATATAAGCCTGATTAATAAATTTAAGAACTATGAGTTTTTTTCATAGCACTTCTTATTTACTAACCAAGTTTATGTTAACTTATCTAATTAAATATTTTTTATTTTCACTTAAATTAACAAAATCATCAGCTTCTTCCACCAATTTTCCTGAAGCTGTTTGTTGGAAGGCCAATACTTCCACTAAACACCCTTTAGTGTTTTGTAAATATTGGACCAAGGGAATATAATCTCCATCTCCCGTGACTAGAACGATTACATCCATTTTTTCCCCCATTTTAATAGCGTCAATCGAAAGGCCAACATCCCAGTCACCCTTTTTAGCCCCTCCGGCAAAAATTTGTAACTCTTTTGATTTTACTTCAAAACCTTGTTGGCTTAAAGCTTCTAAGAAACTTCCTTCTTCTCCAGATTCTGTTTTTACTACATAGGCCATAGCCCTTATTAGTTTACGACCAGAAATGGCAGTTTTTAAAATTTCTTTAAAATTAACCTTTTTTTTATAAAGATTTTTTGCTGAGTGATACATGTTGGCTACATCAACTAATATACACACCCTTTGTTCTCTGTGTTTTATCATATTGATTTGAAAAAAAGTGCACTACCATTAATAAGACTAGGTAGTGCAATTCTTCAACATTTTAATTATTTTCTTCTTCCTCTTTTCCCTCTTTTTCCTCTTGGCTTATTTTTTCTTTTTCTTCCATTATTTTTTCAAGTTCTTGTTTTTTCATTTCTTCTTCCTCTATTTTTTTAGCTATTTTTAGGTTTAATTTTTTAGCTAAGTCTTTAAAGGCCTTTTCATCTTCTTTCATTAAGTACTTTAATAATTTCTTTCTTTCTCCTATTTTTTTAAGAAGACCTCTTCTAGAAGAATGATCCTTTTTGTGTTTTTGTAAATGCTCAGTTAGCTCTTTAACCTCTTCTGTTAAGATGGCGATTTGTACCTGAGGGGATCCAGTGTCTTTTTCATGAGTTCCAAATTTTTTAATGATTTTCTCTTTATTTTTTTTGTCTAACATAGTGTCCCAAACCGAGATACAGCCTCAAATTTAAAAAAAGAGCCTAGTATCCAAGAAAAGGTTATTAAATAATTTTATTAATTCAATAAGACAATAACACGGCTTTAAAAAAAAATCAAGTAATAGTTTGAATTTAACCAAGTTTTTTCATTATATTAATAAAAAATATTTTTTAATGTTTTGTCGACCACAATTCTTTTTAGTGCTATTATTAAGAGATTAAAAAGGTATTTAAAAAAAGGGGAGGGGAAAAATGAAAGAACGTTTTATTTATTCAATGTGTGTTCATTGTTATAACTGGGGTCATAACAAGCTTGTTGGAAGAGAGGAAATATATATTCAGGTTATTTGTGGACGATGTTTAAAGGTTTCTACTATTTGCCCGCAAACAATGAGAGAATATTTAAAAAAGGAGGTGCGTAATGATTTCTCGAGACCAGGGTCGTATGGATCTTCTTGGTCCACCTCTCGTTTATTCAATGTTAACCGAGAGGGGTGTTGAACCGATGAATAAGGGTTTGTTAAGATTTT
>JAIOTG010000066.1 GCA_021106995.1 bacterium | reverse complement strand
TGTAATGTGCCTCGGAGCTACTTATAAAATTTTCTATTTTATCTAAAACTTGCTCTTTATTTAACCTATCTACATTTAGACCTAGAATATTTATTTTTTTTGTATTCATTGTGTTTATTATAGTAAATATGCCTTTTAAAAACAAGGATTTATATCTAAAAAACGTTTTTTTTCACTATTGACATAGAATTCTTATTATATTATGATTTTATTAGTAAATATTAGCACTTAAAAGATTAGAGTGCTAATAATAATAAATTAATTTTTATGTTAAATATGTTTAATAGATTTACTAATAAGGCTCAAGAAACAATAATTAATTCTCAAATTATTGCGCAAGAAAATGGACAGCAGAATATAGAAGCTTTACATCTTTTAACAGCAATGTTGCAACAAAAAGATGGACTAATAAAACCTGTTTTAGAAAAAATTAAAATAAATCCTGATAAAATTGAAGAAAAAGCAAAAATAAAAATTAATGAAATTCCAAAAGACGCTTCTGGCTTTAACGATTTTAATCGAAATAATGTTCAGGCAGTTCAAGGAACCAGCGAGGTGGCCATGATATTAGAAAGAGCAAAAAAAGAAGCAGAAGATATGGATGATGAATATATTTCAAATGAACATATTCTTTTAGCATTAATCGGAATCAAGTCAAAAGCCCAGAGAATTCTAATTGAGGCAGGAATTGAATATAATCAAGTTTTTAAAAGCTTAAAGGACCTTAGGGGACCAAACCCCATAACCGATCCAAATCCAGAGTCAAAATTCAAGGTATTAGAAAGATATACTATAGATTTTACTGATTTAGCCAGAAAAAAAAAATTAGACCCTGTTATAGGCAGAGATAATGAAATTAAAAGGATAATGCAGGTGCTTTTAAGAAGGACTAAAAACAATCCGGTATTAATAGGAGAAGCTGGAACTGGAAAAACTGCTATTATAGAGGGTTTAGCCCAAAAAATAATTGCCAGAGATGTGCCTGAAAACTTAAACAATAAACGTATATTAAGCCTTGATTTAGGATCACTTGTCGCAGGAGCTAAATTTAGAGGTGAATTTGAAGACAGACTAAAAGCTGTTATTAAAGAAATTGAAGCCAAACAAGATCAAATAATTCTTTTTATAGATGAATTGCACACCCTGGTTGGGACAGGGGCATCCGAAGGGGCGATGGACGCTTCCAATATGCTTAAACCGGCTCTAGCAAGAGGGAGGCTTAGAACCATTGGGGCAACTACTACAAAAGAATATCAAAAATATATAGAAAAGGACACCGCCCTGGAAAGAAGATTCCAACCAATTCAAATTATTGAGCCTACCACCGAAGATGCTATAAATATATTAAGAGGCATTAAGGAAAAATATGAAGTTCATCATGGCATTAGAATAACTGATGAAGCAATAAATGCAGCTGTTAAATTATCAGAACGTTACATTAATGACAGATTTTTACCTGATAAAGCTGTTGATTTAATGGATGAAGCTGCCTCTGCTCTTAGAATGCAGGTAGACTCAACCCCTAAAGAAATAGATAGTTTAAAACATAAAATTATAAAACTTGAAATAAATAAAGTTAGTCTAAAAAATAAAGATTCAAAAAAGTTAAAACAGGTTAATAAAGAATTAGGAGAATTAAAAGAAAAAGCTAACCAATTAAAACTTCATTGGCAAAATGAAAAAGGTATAATTTCTAAAATAAGAGAATCAAAGAAAAAAATCGATGAACTGAAGTCAGAATCCGAAATAATAGAACGTCGCGGAGATAATTTAGTAAAAGTTGCCGAAATAAGATATGAAAAAATTCCAGAATTAAATAAAAAAGTTAAAAAACACGAAAAAGAATTAGAAAATATTCAAAAAAAAGGTCAAAATATTTTAAAGGAAGAAATAGACGAGGAAGATATTGCTAAAGTTATTTCTCGTTGGACCAGAATTCCAGTTTCAAAAATGCTTGAAACCGAAACGAGAAAATTAAACAAGGCTGAAATAGAGTTAAATAAAAAAGTGGTTGGTCAAGAAGAGGCTATAAAATCAGTTTCAAATGCTATTAGACGATCTCGAGCTGGTATAAACGAAGAAAAAAAACCGATCGGATCATTTTTATTTGTAGGTCCAACCGGTGTTGGCAAAACCGAGTTAGCTAAAATTTTGGCAGAATTTATGTTTGATGACGAAAGTTCCTTGATCAGACTTGACATGAGTGAATTTATGGAAAAACATAGCGTGGCCAAAATAATAGGCTCTCCTCCAGGCTATATTGGCCATGACGAAGCTGGTCAGCTAACTGAAAAAATACGTCGTCGTCCATATAGCGTGGTATTATTTGATGAAATTGAAAAAGCTCATCCAGAAGTATTTAATATTTTATTGCAAATTCTAGATGATGGAAGGCTAACAGATTCCAAGGGACGTCTTATTAATTTCAAAAACACTATTATAATAATGACATCCAACCTGGGAAATGAGATAATAAAACAATATTCCATTGGATTTGATAGTGCTGAAACTGAAAAAGAGAAAATAAAAGTAGGGCAAGATAAAATGAAAGAAGAAATAGATAAAATATTAAGAGAACACTTTAAACTT
>JAIOTG010000057.1 GCA_021106995.1 bacterium | reverse complement strand
TTTAGATATTCTTGTAGATAGAATGAAAAGAGAATTTAAAGTTGAGGCCAATATTGGAGAACCTCAGGTTTCTTATCGTGAAACCATTAAGCAAATGGCTGAAGGTGAAGGAAAACATATTAAACAATCTGGAGGTAGAGGGCAATATGGCCATGTTTGGTTGAGATTAGAGCCAATGGAAGAAGGCGGAGGTTTTGAGTTTAATAATAAGGTAAAAGGTGGAGCAATTCCAAACGAATATATAGCTTCTATAGAAAAAGGATCTAAAGAGGCTATGGAACGTGGATTTTTAGCAGGTTACCCAATGGTTGATATAAGGGTTACGGCTTATGACGGAACTTATCATGATGTTGATTCATCTGAAATGGCTTTTAAAATGGCGGCTATTTTAGGTTTTAAAGAAGCTTGTAAAAAAGCTAATGCAGTTTTACTTGAGCCTATTATGAAAGTTGAAGTGGTTGTTCCAGAAGATTATATGGGAAATGTGAATGGAGATATCAGTTCTAGAAGAGGACAGGTGGATGAAATGTCTGATAGAGGTAAAAATAAAGTTATTTCTGCCAAGGTTCCTTTGTCTGAAATGTTTGGTTATGCCACTGATTTGCGCTCCATGACCCAGGGTAGAGGTAATTATATTATGGAATTTCTTCATTACACAGAAGTTCCTAGAAATATTTTAGAAAAAATACAAGAGAAAAATAGTTAAATTTACTGTTTTTGAAGGTATTGACTAAGCCTCAGGATTAATATAAGATTGTCTTTACGAGATTACAAATAAAATTTTAATATATGAGCAAGGAAATAAAAAAAGTGATTAGTTTAGCCAAGAAAACAGGGGATAGGATAGTAGTGTTTGATCCAGAGGAGGGCGGAGAAAATTTTGTAATAATGAGTTTGGAGGAGTATGAAAATTTATTAGATCAATCTGGTAAATTGAATATAAAAGAAAGTATTGATGAGGAAATTAAGGATTTGACAGAAAATGAATTAATTGATAAAATAAATCGAAACATAGCAGTATGGAAAAATGAAAATAAGGATAAGGAATTAGACAGCTATAAAATTATAGAAACCGTTTTGCAATCAGAGTCAGAAGAAAGAAAGGATAGCGAAGAAAAGAGTGAAGGGGATGACTACGAGGAAGATAATTTATATTATTATAATGAAGAGGAGTCAGATGAAAATACAGTAAAGGGTCGTTCTTGGGCAATTCCTCTCGATGTAAAAAAAGGAGCAGAAGAGGTGAAGGAATAATAAATAATTTAAATTCTCTTGCATCCTTTTTAAGTTTAGAAAATAAATTAAGCAATTAGTTTGAATATATTATAAATAATAATTAATATCAAACGGCTGGTTCCCGCCCTGAGCGGGTAATAACCTACCTAATATATATTTTAGGGAGGGCCGAGTTAATTTACCATGGCAGAAAAATTTGAAAGAAGTAAACCCCATATCAACGTTGGTACAATAGGACACGTTGATCATGGTAAAACTACTTTAACAGCAGCTATTCTAAAAGTTTTAGCGTCTAAAGGTTTAGTAGCATCAGACAGGTCAGTAGACCAAATAGATGCTGCCCCCGAAGAAAAAGCAAGAGGTATTACTATTGCCACTGCTCACGTAGAGTATGAGTCAGAGACTAGACATTACGCTCACGTAGATTGTCCAGGACATGCTGATTATGTAAAAAACATGATTACAGGTGCTGCTCAAATGGACGGAGCAGTTTTAGTAGTAGCGGCTAGTGATGGTCCTATGCCTCAAACAAGAGAACACATTTTATTAGCTCGACAGGTTGGAGTTCCTTATATTGTTGTATTTTTAAATAAATGCGACATGGTGGAAGACAAGGAGTTGATAGATTTGGTAGAAGAGGAAGTAAGAGATTTGCTTACTAAATATGAATTTCCTGGTGATGAGACAACTATTATTAGAGGTTCAGCTTTGAAGGCTTTAGAAAATCCAGAAGGAGAGTATGGTCAGTCTGTAATGGATTTATTAAAAGCTTTGGATGAAGATATTTTAGAACCTAAAAGAGATGTTGATAAGCCATTCCTTATGCCTATTGAAGATATTTTTTCAATTGAAGGAAGAGGAACAGTAGTAACTGGTAGAATTGAAAGAGGTATTATTAAGATAAATGAAGAAATTGAAATCGTAGGAATTCATGATACTCAAAAAACAGTAGTGACTGGAGTGGAAATGTTTAATAAATCACTAGACCAAGGACAGGCTGGTGATAATGCTGGAATTTTGTTAAGAGGTACTAAGAAAGACGAAGTAGAGAGAGGTCAAGTTTTAGCAAAACCAGGAACACTTACACCTCACACTGATTTTGAGGCTGAAGTTTATATTCTAAGCAAGGATGAAGGTGGAAGACATAAGCCTTTCTTTAAAGGATACAAACCTCAATTCTACATTAGAACTACTGACGTTACCGGTGAGGTTGAATTGCCTGAAGGAACAGAAATGGTTATGCCTGGAGATACTGTTAATTTAGTTATTAAACTTATTTCCCCCATTGCTTTAGAGGAGAAACAAAAGTTTGCTATTAGAGAAGGTGGAAGAACTGTTGGCGCAGGTGTAGTTTCAAAGATTATCAAATAGATATTTAATCCCGCTTTTTATAAGAAAAGCGGGATTATAATGTTTATTTATAAATAATTAAAATAAGCTCAAGTTTGTTTGAAAATATTCAAGCAGGCCAAGGGGCAAAATTAAGATGACGGAAAGTAAAACCATTACTAAAGAAAAAAAAGTAAAAGTTAAGAAAGATGAGGATTATAAGCAAAAAATCCGAATTAAAATCAGAGCTTTTGATCACAAGATTATTGACAAATCTACAAGAACAATTATTGAAGCCATTGAAAAAAATGGGGATAAGTTTTTTGGACCAATACCATTGCCAGTTGAAAAGAAAAAATATACTGTTAATAGATCAACTTTTGTTCATAAAAGATCAAAAGATCAATATGAAATGAGAATTTTTAAGAGAATAGTTGACATAATTGATCCATCTGCTAAAATGGTTGAAGATTTAAGTAGTTTGAGTTTACCGTCAGGAATAGATATTGAAATAAAAATGCAATAATTTTATTAATTTGTTGTTTAGGTAACTCCTAATTAGGAAAGTGCCGAGATGGTGATTAATAAAAAGAGGAGAAATTTAAAAAAAATAAACCACAATTTTGTTGAAATTTAACTGAATCTTAATCCGACGTGATTTATTCGTTTCAGATCAAGGTTTAGTTAGTATGTGTAATGATTGCTGGTTTTTTGTTAAAGCCAGTTTTTGTTTTAATTTTAGATATCAAAGATATAATATGAAATTTTTATTAGGAAAAAAAATAGGAATGACTCAGGTTTGGAAAGAAGATATTGTAGTTCCAGTTACTAAGATAAAAGTAGGACCATGTGTTGTTACTGATATTAAAAGTGAGAAAAGAGATTCTTATAATGCTGTTCAGATTGGTTTTGGTGAGAAAAAGGAGAAAAATGTAAATAAGCCACAGAAGAAAGAGTTTAAAGATTTAAAATTTTACCCAAGATATGTTAGGGAATTGAGAGTTGAAGAAGTGGGAGAAAATGTTAAAAAGGGCAATATTGTTGATATAGATTCTTTTGAAGTAGGTGATAAGATTGATGCTACGGGATGGTCAAAGGGTCGAGGGTTTCAGGGTGTTGTAAGGAGACATGGTTTTGCGGGAATGCCTAAGTCACATGGAACAAAAGATCAGTTAAGAATGCCTGGTTCAGCTGGTGCTATGGGCCCTGCTAGGATTTTTAAAGGTAAAAAAATGCCTGGAAGAATGGGAAATGATCGCACTACTACTAAGAATTTGGAAATAATTGAAATAGACAGTGAAAACGATATTTTATTTGTAAAGGGTGGTGTCGCAGGAGCTAACAGCGGTTTAATTTTATTAAGAGGTGAGGGTAAATTGAAATTTAAAAAAGAAGAGGATAAAAAGCAAGAAGAAGTTAAGCAGAGCGATAAAAATGAAAATAATAAAGATAAAGGTAAAGAAAAAAGATCAGAAATAGAAGAGGAAAAGAAAGAAAAAAAAGAGGATAACGAAAAATAAATAAAGCAAATTAATATAACAATATGCCAGTTAAAGTAGATATTTATAATCAAGAAGGAGTTAAACAAGAAGATATAAATTTATCTGATAAAGTTTTTAATGTTGATTTAAACTTGAATTTAATTCATCAGGCAGTGGTTACTCAGTCTAGTAATGAAAGATCTGTTTTAGCTCATACTAAGCAAAGAAGCGAGGTTAGAGGTGGAGGTAAAAAACCATGGAAACAAAAAGGAACTGGTAGAGCCAGGGCCGGAACAAGTAGTTCTCCTATTTGGATTGGTGGAGGTGTTACATTCGGACCTACTAAAGATAGGA
>JAIOTG010000076.1 GCA_021106995.1 bacterium | reverse complement strand
GTTGGATGAAATGAAAACTATAAAAATATCAACCGACTGTCTTAAAGTGGCTAGATTTCTAGTTCATAGTGATTTTTATAAGATAAAGAAGCTTAAGGTGGAGGATAATATTTTTAAAGAAATTATTATTCTCATAAATTCCTTTTATAATTATCATTTATAAATAAAAAAGGGCATTCCGTAGAATGCCCTGTTAAGAGAGATATTGGTTTTTTTTAGCCTTCTGTGTCTGACGCGTTGACCACAGTACTTGAGGATATTATCCAGAAAAGATAGCGTTACCGCTAATTTTGTAACTTTTCCGATTGTTTATGACCAATCACGGATAATTCCTATAACCCCGTTATAGGCAAACGCTCATAAGCTATACCACCTAAACGGTTTTGGCTCTTCCCCTCTCCAGGCTAGGCTGGAAACTCGTTTATAAAAAACTTACCAACATATTTTACTGTTGCGGAGAATCACTTTTGTTTTCTTAAAAACCAATATATAATTATATTATAGACATTAAAACAAGGTTGTCAAGGTTTAAAAAATTATTTTTTTGTTGACTAGTTTCATATTTTCATTTATACTAAATATAAGTTTTAAAACCGTTTGACTTTAGCTGACACTAAAGGAGGTGCGAGAAGAAATTTGTTAAAACAAAGATTAGAACTCGTCGGGAGGGTCCGTAAAAACCCAAAAATAAGAGGCTCGGTATACGGGCAAGCGGGGTGGTACCGCGGATCAAAAAAAAGATTCGTCCCTGGATATCAAGAGTATTGATATTTAGAGGCGAATTTTTTTATTAATAAATTTAAATTTATGCTTAGAACTAAAAATTGCGGAGAATTAAATAAAAAAAATATTGGAGAAGAAGTAGCGCTTTGTGGCTGGGTTCATAGACGTCGAGATCACGGAGGTATTATTTTTATTGATCTTAGAGACCGTTACGGCTTGACTCAGATAAAATTTGATCCCAAAATAAATGAAAGTTCTTGGAAAGGGGGGGATTTATTAAGAAGCGAATGGGTTGTAAGGGCGAAAGGAAAAGTGGTTGAACGTCCTTCTGATATGATTAATAAAAAATTAGCAACAGGCGAGAGTGAAATTGAAGTTTCAGAATTAAAGATTTTTAGTAAGGCAAAAACTCCACCTTTTGAGATTGATGAAGAAAAAAACGTAGAGGTAAAAGAAGAAATAAGAATGAAATATAGATATTTAGATTTAAGAAAGCCTGACATGAACGAGGTTATTCAAAAGAGGCATCAATTTATTAAATATACAAGGGATTACTTATCAAATCTTGACTTTATAGAAATTGAAACTCCGATTTTAAGTAAAAGTACACCAGAGGGTGCTCGTGATTTTTTAGTTCCTTCTCGTCTCCATCCAGGTGATTTTTATGCCCTTCCTCAATCTCCCCAGCAGTACAAACAACTTTTGATGCTTTCTGGAATGGATCGTTATTTTCAGATTGCAAGATGTTTTAGGGATGAAGATACTAGAGGTGATAGGCAGGCTGAATTTACCCAGCTTGATCTTGAGATGTCTTTTGTCGAAGACGAAGATATTTTAAATTTAACAGAAGATTTATTTACAAAAGTAATTAAGGAAATTTTTGGAGATAAAAAAATATTAGAAGAGCCTTTTCCTAGATTATCCCATAAAGAGGCAATGTTGAAATATGGAATTGATCGGCCTGATTTACGCTTTGGTTTAGAAATTAAAGATTTAACTGAAATGGTTGAGGGTTGTGGATTTAAGGTTTTTGGAGAAGTTGTAAAAAATAAAGGAGTGGTTAGAGCAATTTGTGCTACGGGCGCCTCCAAATTTAGCAGGGCTCAAATTGATGAATTAACCAAATTTGTTTCTGATTTTGGAGCTAAAGGTCTTGCCTATATAATAGTTAAGGGTGAAAATGAATTTCAGTCTCCCATAATTAAATTTTTAGGAGATGATTTGACTAAAAAAATAGCAAGAGAGATGAATGCTAAAACTGGTGATATTATATTTTTTGGGGCTGATAAATTAAAAATTGTTCGAGATAGTTTAGGGGAGCTTAGAAATGAATTAGCTAGAAGATTGGAACTTATTGATGTTAAGGTTTTGGCTTTTAGTTTTATCGTTGATTTTCCCTTATTTGAGGAGGAAAAGAAAAACGGTCATTTTGCCCCTGAACACCATATGTTTACAAGGCCAAAAGACGAAGATTTGGAATTACTTAATAAAGATCCTTTTAAGGTGCGTTCTTATCAGTATGATTTAGTTTGTAATGGCATAGAGGTTGGAGGTGGAAGTATTAGAATTCATGATAAAAAAACTCAAGAGAAAATTTTTGATTTAATTGGTTTTAAAGAAGAAGATAAAAAAAGATTTGGACATTTTCTTAGGGCCTTTGAATACGGAGTTCCCCCTCATGGAGGTATTGCTCCTGGAATTGATAGACTTTTAATGGTTTTAATGAACAAGAAGAGTATTCGAGATGTTATGGCTTTTCCTAAAACAGGGGATGGTCGTGATTTGATGATGGATGCTCCCTCAGGAGTAGAAGAAAAACAATTAAAAGAACTAAGTATTAAATTAAAAAAGGATTAATATTTCATTAACATCTAAAAGCCAGCTTTAAATAAGCTGGCTTTTGCTTTTGTCCTGTTTTTAGGGTATAATATTAACAAGGTTATTTATTTTAATCTAGTTTAAATGATTTATAATTTAAAAAATATGTCTAAAAATAAACAAATTAAACAAAAAAAGGCTCCAGCTAAGATTATTAATTATCTGGAAAAAATAGGTATTAGTCATGAAATTTTAGAACATAAAACAGTTTATACGGCCATTGATGTCGCCAATACTTTAAAAAAGAAATTAAATCAAATTGTTAAATCTTTAGTAGTAAAAGCAGATCATGATTATTACTTAGTTCTTTTACCGGCTGATAAGAACTTAGATGAAGAAAAATTAAAGAAAATAATTGGGAAGCAAAAGGGTAAAGAAATTAAGACAGTAAAAATTCCAGGAGAGAAGATTATGCAAAATGCTTTAAAGATAAAACAGGGAGCTTTGAGTGCTTTTGGTAAAGCGCATAAATTACCGGTAATTATAGATAAAGAATTAGAAAAAGTTAAGAAAGCTGTTTTTTCTACTGGGGGCTTAAATCATTCAGTGGAGATGAGGGTTAGAGACTTTATTGCTTCAGAGGAGGCTATTTTGGGGAACTTAGGAATTAGAAAAAAAATTAAATCTCAAAAGAAAACACCTCCAAAAAGAAAAAGGGTTATTCCAAAGATTGGTGTTAAAAAAAATATTAAAACAAAAGCAAATAAAAAAATAGTTAAAAAACCTGTAAAGAAAAATATTAAGAAAAAGAAATAAAACCTTGAATATTTATGCTTCAAATAAAAATTGAAAATTTCGAAGGCCCTTTAGGTCTGCTTCTAAAGTTGATTGAAAAACAAGAAATGGACATAACTAAGGTTAGTTTGGCTACAATAGCAGATCAATACGTAAAATACATAAAAGATTCACAGGATCAAATAAAGCCTGAAGATATTGGAGATTTTTTAGTTGTTGCAGCTCGTTTGCTTTTTGTTAAGTCAAAAATGCTTCTCCCATATTTAGATTGGGGTGAAGAGGAGGATGCTGATGAACTAGAACAACAGTTAAAAATATATAAGGAATTTTTAGAAGCTAGTAAGAAAATAGAAGAAATAGTTAGGAAGGAAAATTTTATGTTTTTTCCTCAAAACGTTAATAATAAAAAGAGAATGTCTACTAGGGAGGATGATGTTGATTTTTCTCCTCCTAAGAATTTAAAATCTGATAATTTGGGAGCGGTATTTAAAGAGATTGTTAATAAAATAAAAAAAGAAGAAATAGAGGAAGAGAAACTGGAAGAGGATAAGATAGACAAAACTATAAGTATTGAGGAGAAAATTGTTTCTATACGTAATTTAATTTCAAAGAAGATTAAATTTGATTTTTCTAATATTTTAAATAAATCAAAGTCAAAAACTGAAGTAATAGTTAGTTTTTTGGCAATATTAGAACTTTCTAAGCAAGAATTTGTCTTAATTGAACAAAATGATTTATTTACTCCTATATTTTTGAGCTATAATAAGGAAAACAATATTAATTAATTTTAAGTTTTTATGAGTTCATCACTAAAATCTAAAATAGAATCCTTACTTTTTATGTCAGCTCGGCCCATGTCTTTAAACGAGGTAATGAAAGTTTTAAAAAGTAAAAAAGAAGAAACAGATAAAGCTGTT
>JAIOTG010000017.1 GCA_021106995.1 bacterium | reverse complement strand
TGGCGTTTTAATAAGTGGACCCCCTTATGTATTATTCCCTCTTTTAGGGGATTTAAAAAAGAAGGGGATGAGCAATTCTTTAATTGCGGTCCTTTTATATAATAGAAATGTGAAAATTACATTTATACCAGTGATGATTTATTATTTCGGATTGGAGTTTACTGTTATTATTTCTATTTTAATTATACTTTTTTCCGTACCAAACGCTTGGCTCGTGGCTCATTTGAGTCAAGAGAAGTAATGTTACCTTTTTAGGTTTTTTTTAAATATAGTAACTAATTAAATAAAATATTTAATAAGGCCGGAATCAATTTTTAGGATAATAGAGGAGCTAATGGCAGAATAAAATATCTTAAACATAGCTGACATATTCTCTAATTATGCTAAACTCTATATTAGAAATAAATTAAATATTTAATATGGAAAAAAGAGATCTTGTGGCTAAATTAAAAAAAGATGGTTATGATAAGAAAATAACCCAAGCCTTTTTAAAAGTAAAACGTGAAGATTTTATTCCCCTTGATTATCAGCGCTATTCTTATGAGGATGCAGCTCTTCCTATTGGTAGAGAACAGAATATATCTCAGCCCAGTACAATTGCTTTTATGCTTTCCCTCTTAAATATAAATAATAGCCAAAAAATTTTAGAAATAGGCGTGGGCTCTGGTTATGCTTTAGCCCTGATTAGTGAAATGACTAGAAATTCTAAAGTGTACGGAACTGAAAGGCTTCAGAATTTTGTAGATTTAGCAAAGAGTAGATTGAAAAATAATAAAAAAATAGAAATATTTTACACTCCTAATAATCTTGGATTAGCCGAGAAAAGCCCTTTTAATAGAATATTAGTAAGTGCTTCTTCGCCTGAATTACCTGAGATTTTAGTCGGACAATTAGCTGAAGATGGAATTATAGTTTGTCCAATAAATAATTCTATTGTTAAGGCAGTAAAAAAAGAAGGAGAGATGATATTGGAGGAATTTCCTGATTTTCATTTTGTTCCACTAATTTATCCTTATTCTCAATAAAATAAAAAAATGTACAAGCAAATAAAAAATGAAATAATTGAATTTGCAGATAAAAAAAGAGCTGAAATAACCAGCTCTTTTTTTAAGACGAGCAAAGGGGAATATGGGGAAGGTGATTTATTTTTAGGAGTTAGGGTGCCTGTCTTAAGACAGATAGCGAAAAAATATAAAAAGATAAATTTTAAAGATTTAGAAAAATTATTAAATACAAATTTACATGAATACCGTTTTATTGCTTTGGTTCTTTTAATTGATAAATATAAAAAAGGTGACAATATAGAGAAAAAGGGAGTTTATGATTTTTATATAAAAAACTTGAAGAATATAAATAATTGGGATTTAGTAGATATATCTGCCCCGCATATAGTGGGTAATTATTTAGAAGACAAGGATAGAGCCATTTTATATAAACTAGTTAATTCTAAAAATTTATGGTTTAGAAGGGTGGCTATAATTTCAACTTTTAGTTTTATTAGAAATAATGATTTTAAAGATTGTTTAAAAATAACAGAGATTTTATTAAATGATGAGGAGGACTTAATCCACAAGGCAGTCGGCTGGATGCTTCGAGAAATCGGTAACAGAGATTTAAAAACAGAAGAAGAATTTTTAAAAAAATATTATAAAAAAATTCCCAGAACTACCTTAAGATATGCAATTGAAAAATTTGAAGAGAAAAAAAGACAAAAATATTTAAAAATGAAATAAACTTTAATGGCGTATTTTTTTATTAAAATGCTATAATAAAAAATATTGTAAATTCGCATATAAATGAGTTATCGGAAATAATTAAAAATTTTATTTTTTAAATAATTATTTTGGGGCAATTTTTAATAAACAAAACTATGAAAAAAATTTACATCCTATTCTTATTTATTTTTTTTATTATCTTATTGTCTGGTTGTGACAACCAAAAAATTGAAGATAACACAATTAACAATAGCTCTTCTGGTCAACAATCGAATATTAAACCAAAAACAAAGGCATACTATGAAAATTTTAGACAAAAATGCGGGGAAGATCAATGTTGCTTGAGTTCTATTGATCATGCCGAATTACAAAATTCATTGCTATTTGAAAGCAATAAAGGCAATATGAATATTGACGCTGATTGTCCTGCTGGGTATGGTTTAAATATGAATAGATGTTTGACGAGCTATATTTGGTGTGAAAAAAACTAAAAATTTCCCCAAAATAATTTTACAATATAATTACATCCGATAACAACGCGATAAGCGGTTCAGAAATTTTTACTTGATTGAATATAATAATGAGTAAAAAATTCCTTCTCCCAAATTTTGCAAATGAATAATAATTATAATAAAGAATCTGCAAAACTTCGCTTCATCGGTGAACGTTATATAAAATAATTAAAAGTTTTCAAATCTATGAATACGCCAGACACATTGGAAAACAATATAAATAACGGTGCTGAAACCGTTAGTCAACCTGAAAGTAATCAGGATTTTATGAAAAATATTATACCACCACAATATGATGGTCTTCCTAGTGAAGTTGTTGAAGAGTTATGGGATAATTCAATTTATATTGATGAAGAAAAAAATAAAACTAAAATAGAACGACGTCAAAATGTCATTAATCAAATTAAGGTGAAGGAGAATGCTAGAGAAGAAAAAAAGCGAACTCAGTTAATCAAAAAATATTCTCAGCTTTCTGGTGATGATAAAGGTAAATTTTCTGGTGCTCAAAATGACGCGATGAAAATTGCTCATGAATACATAAAAGATGAACGAGAATTATCAGGATTGTCCAAGGAAGAAGAATTCGTCTTTGGAAAAATTAAAAGTGCCTATGAATCATTTAAAAAAGAGAATCCTGACAAAGAGTTTCCATTTAAATTAGTAAATGATATAGACAGGCAGGTTTGGGATAGTTTCAACTACCGTCTTGCTTTTAACGTTTTAAATTCGCAAAAAGAAATTTCCGACCAAGATGAAGCTAATAAAATACGTGAAGAGATTGGGGTGCCAGAGCAAGAAATAAAAAACGATGTTGTTATGAAAGAAACAAAAGACAGGAAAGAAAAAGAAGTCGATAATACAGGAGTTGATTTTTCTAAATTAGAAGCAGGTTTAAATCAGGAATGGAAAGATGGTTTTGAATTGGCAAAAATAGCTGAACAACAAGACATTGATCTTTCTTCCATATCAAGGGAAGATTATGTGCAGTTTGCTATCGATAATAAACTGATAATTGGGGATGGTCACTTGAGAGGTGCGACTTGGCAAAGAAAGGCCAAAACTTATGAGGAGTTTTATATTATGCGTAAAAAAAGAAAGGAAGAATTAAATGATAGTAAGGAAGATAAAGAATTTGCAAAATTCGAATATACAATAAAAGAGATAGCAGGAAAAAAAGATTCGAAAGATAGATTTATTAAAGAAGGTGTTAGGGTAAAATCGGGAACAAGCGAAGCTAAATCATGGCTTCACTTTGGAATTAATGATGATTTAGAGGAAAAAAATAAAGAAACCTATAAGGCCTATATTTCATTAAAAGATATTAGAAAATTATCACCCGATAGAATTGTTTCCTTAATGGAAAAATTACAAAAGTTTGGTTATAATGGTCAAGTTAAAACATTTCAAGCCTTAGCAGACCAGGGTGTTTTATTAAATGATCAAGTTGTTATGCATGGAAAAACAGAGGAAGATGCAAATCTGGCATTGCAAATAGCTAAGGATTATTTTGGTGATGAATTAAATCAAAAAAGTCTTGGAAAGGACGAAGTAATTGATGGAAAAAATAAGAGTTATAGTGAAATACTGGCTGATAGAATTAAAGATGAAATAAAAAATAGCCTCAAATAATATTTTAGTGTTGGATTAATATAAAAAATTTTATATATATGTTAAGGTGGAAGTAGTTTTGATTTAATTATAAGAAATGCGAATACTGGAAAGTAAAAATTTTTTTAAATTAATTTTTTTCTTATTATTTATTTTTTTAATTCCAAATTTTTCCAAAGCTTATAGTGATGTTAGGTTTAATGAGATAGCCTGGATGGGGACAGCAAGTTCTAGCCACAGCGAATGGTTGGAATTTTTTAATTTTGGGACAAGTAGTGTTGATATATCACCCTGGTCTGTTTATGGGGCTGACACTGGGGAATGCATTAATTTTTCAGAGGCTGACGGTACTTCAAGTGTTAATATATTATCAAGCGATTATTTAATATATGCTAACGCTGAAAATATTTTTCCTAATTTAGAAATAGATATTTGGGATGCCACTATTGGTTTAAATAATAGAGTGCCCGGAAATTTAAAACTTGTTAATCAGTTTGATTGCGAGGGAGGTGTAGGAGTTATTATAGATGAAATTAATAACACAGAAGAATGGATTGCTGGAGAAGCTGAGAATTATAAAACTATGGAGAGATTTAATTTGGATACTTGGAAGACTAGTTTGGTTTCCGGTGGAACTCCAGGTGAAGAGAACTCTATTACTGATTTTGATGAAGATAATTATGAGGAGGATGAAGAAGACGAGCAAGAGGGGGATAATTATGTTGGAATAGATAGTTCAAGTGTTTCTTATTCCTCTAACTCTAATAATAAACTAAGTTATGAGGCTGGAGATGTTTTAATAAATGAAGTTGTGAGCGACCCAAAAGAGGGGGAAGAAGAATGGGTGGAGCTAAAATTAAATTATAATTTCCAAGTTGATTTGGACGATTGGACGATAGAAGAAGGAAGCGGATCACAAACTGCCTTAGAGGGAGTATTGGGTAGTGGCAACGATTTTATAGTGATAAGTAATTTAAAGGGCAATTTAAACAACAAAGGAGATATTATAATTTTAAAAGATGCGAACGGCAATATAATTGATCAAATGTCTTATGGAGACAACAATCCAGAGGTTGATTGTCCGGCTGATCCTTTTTCTTTATCTAGGGATAATGGGGAAAATTGGTATATTACAAAAAATGTAACCAAGGGGAAAGAGAACATTATAGAATTACCCGAGCAAGAAAGTAGTAAAAGTGTAAAAAAGGAGTCGGTAGTTATTAATGAAATTTTTCCAAATCCAAAAGGCGATGATCATGAGAGAGAATTTATTGAGCTTTATAATAAAAGTGAAGAAGATATAGATCTAACTAATTGGCGTATAGAAAATAAAAGCGGACGACTTTTTAGATTTGGTTTATATGACGATAATATAAAAATACCTAGTAAAGGTTATTTTACTTTATTTAGAAAAGAGAGTTATATCCCCTTAAATAATAATGATGATGAAATTAAATTGTTTTCTCCTGACAAGGAAAGCCCTGTTCAAGTTTTGAGTTATAATAACGCAAATGAGGGCTTGAGTTATTTAGATACTGAAAATATTGATATAGAAAAAATAACAACATCGACTCTTTTATTTTTTCAAAATTCAACCAGAATAGGAGAATGGGTTTGGAGCGAGTTTGTAACTCCGGGAAGAAACAATAACATAAAGACCGTAAATAGGCCTCCGGAGGTTTCTTTTTCTTATTCAAGCCCCGTATATTCAAAGGAAAATATTTTTTTTGATAGCTCAGATAGCTTTGATGAGAATGGAGACAGTTTAAAATTCAAGTGGGATTTTGGAGATAATGTAGTATTGAATTTAGATTTTCCTAATCATGTTTTTTTAGAGCCAGGAAAATATCCTGTAAAACTGTCAGTAAGCGATGGCTTGTCTACAAATTCAAAAATAAAATTAGTTGAAGTGCTAGATAAAAACGGAGAAGAGAAAAAAACATATCAAGAAGAAGATGTTTTGTTAAATGAAGAAAAAAATGAGAAAAATAATAAAGTTACTATTGAGGAAGAAAAAGAGAGTAACTTTATTTCAGAAGATGAGGGCTTATACTCTAGTTATAAGTTAGTTTCTTTGGATGACATCAAAAATTGCCCAGAAGGGATGAGTGTTTTAACTAGGGGAAAAGTAGCCGTTGAGCCAGGAGTTCTGGCCTCTCAATATTTTTATATTGTAGGGTCGCCTGGAATTCAAGTTTATAATTATTTTAAAGATTTTCCAGATTTAAAGGTAGGAGATTATATTCAGGTTAAGGGAGAAATTACAGTAAGTAGGGGGGAGATGAGAATAAAAACCAAGATCAATGAAGACGTAGTGATTATAGAAAGTCAAAGCGAACCAATTCCAATAAATTTAAAATGTTCTCAAATCGGAGAGGAACATGTTGGATCCTTGGTATCTTTAGAGGGTGTTATAACTGAAAGAAAATCTAATAAGTTTTATCTGGATGATGATACGGACGAAGTGTTAGTTTATGTCCAAGAAGGGACCGGAATAGACATAAAAATTTTAAATGAGGGAAATGCAATAAAATTAACAGGAATAGTTAATAATTATGACGGGTTAATTAGACTAATGCCTCGTTCTCTTGATGATGTAGGGATATCAAAAGATGGCAGTGATCAAAACATCAATACAGAAAAAAGCGAGGCCCGAGTTTTGGGTGAGAAGGCGAGTTCGTCACTTATTTTACCTTCTCGGAATTCAAAAATAAATTTAGAAATTTATGTTATTATAATTTCGTTGATAATTATTTCAATTATTGTGTTTTATAGTTTTTTAAAGAGGGAGTAAAATATAAATATATAAACAAATAAAGATATTGATATATTTTTCAATTGTAAATTTGTTTAATTATTGGATTTAGGAGTTTTTAGATTTATATTCTAATTAAAATAATTTTAAAAATATATGAAAATAGGTGAACCAAAAATGCCATCCGATAATGATGATTTTTTATTTACAGTTGTTAAAATTCAAAATCCTGAATTTCAATCTGTTTCAGGAGACCTGGGAAGTAATAGAGAAATAATAATTGAAGTTGTAAAAATTGACGGACTGGGTCTTCAACTTGCTTCCGCTGAATTAAAAGCTGATAAAGAGGTTGTCCTTGAGGCAATTAAAAAAAATGCATTTGCACTTAAGTTTGCTTCAGATGAAATAAGAAATGACAGAGAAGTGGTTTTTAAGGCTGTTAAAAAAGGGGGATGTGCGCTTGAATTTGCCTCTGTTGAATTAAAAGCTGATAGAGAAATAGTTCTTGAGGCTGTGAAGGAAAATGGTTATGCGCTTGAGTTTGCTTCAGAGGAATTAAAAAGTAATAAAAAATTTGTATTGAAAGCAGTGAAAGAGAGTGGAGTGGCCCTTAAAAGCGTTTCTCCTGAATTAAAAAGTGATAAAGAAGTAGTTCTTGAGGCTGTAAAAGAGGGCTCTTCTCCAACGATATTTGGGTTTGCTTCAGAAGAATTAAAAAATGATAAAGAGGTTTTAATAGCTTTAGATAAGAGTAATGAGGAAAGGAAATTAGAGGAGCCTGAATAAAAGGAATAGAAAGTAAATAATAATTGACATTGTTTATTATAGTGCTAGCGTGTAAGTAAATAAATCGAACCTTTAAAATTTAGATAAATAAAATTAATAAATTGTTAATTACATTAAAATACAGGGAAGAAAAAGGAATGAAAAAAACTAGAGAAGATTTTAAGGAAGAAGCAGTAATTTTTAGTGGAAGTTCAAATAAAAATTTGGCTGAGGCAATTTCTTCTAATTTGAAAAAGTCTTTGGGAGAAATTAAATTAAAAAAGTTCAGTGACGGGGAAAATGAAATTGAAATACATACTAATGTTCGTGATGATGATGTTTTTGTGATTCAGTCTACTTGTCATCCGGCTAACGATAACTTTATGGAACTTTTTTTGATAATCGATGCTTTAAAAAGATCTTCGGCCAAGAAAATTACAGCAGTTATACCATATTTTGGTTATGCCAGACAAGATAAAAAAGTTAAACCTAGGGTTCCTATTAGCGCTAAATTAATGGCCGATCTTCTTACAGCTGCCGGGGCTCACAGGGTTGTAACTATAGATTTTCACGCTAACCAAATACAAGGTTTTTTTAATATTCCGGTTGACAATCTTTTTGCCCAACCAATTTTAATAGAGTATATCAGAAAAAACTTAGCAGACAATTTGGTTATAGTTTCTCCTGATGCAGGCGGAGTTGAAAGAGCTCGTTCTTATGCTAAAAAGCTCAATGCCGGCCTTGCCATTATTGATAAACGGAGAGACGCTCCTAATAAAGCTAAGGCTATGTCTATAATCGGAAATGTTAAAGGAAAAAGAGCTATTGTTGTAGATGACATGACTGACACGGCCGGAACTTTAACAGAAGCAGCAAAAGTTATAAAAGAAAAAGGGGCTAAAGAAGTCCATGCTTGTTGTACTCACCCGGTTTTGAGTGGTCCGGCTATTGACCGTATTAATGATTCACCACTAAAGAGTGTTGTTGTAACTGACACCATCCCCTTGGACGAAAAAATTAACACTTGTTCTAAATTAATTCCTCTTTCTGTGGCAAATCTTCTTAGTGAGGCGATATTAAGGAGTTTTACCGGCGAATCAGTCACATCTTTATTTATTTAAAATCAAATTGATTTCTAAAATTGGTTTCAAGGCCCGCTAAGTATGTAAAAAGCGGGCTTTTTTTTATTTTTTAGGTATGTTAGAATAAAAAAATAGAAGTATAGAGGTTGTTTTTTTAAAAATACTCTATTGTTTTTAGTGTGTTTTGTAATTTTAACTTAAGAATTTTGCTTTATGGCTGTGAAAAAGAGAAAAAATAAGAAAATTAAAAAAGATGTTCTAGATTACATGGTTTTACCTAAAATTGAAATAAGGTCAGAAACCAAGAAGGGTATAGTGGTTGTAATGATTGTGGCCTTGGGAATTTTGAGTTTTATGGGTTTGTTTGGATATGGCGGCAAGGTTGGGATGTATTTAGATAAAAGTTTAATTTTAGCTTTTGGTTTTGGTAAATGGATTTTTCCATTTATTCTTATGTTTTGGGCGATTTTTTTATTTCAAAAAAATAAGGGATATTTTAGGGGGTCCCACTATTTAGGACTCTTTTTGTTTATTTTATCAATACAGTCTTTATTTCATTTATATTATCCTAGGCCAAGATGGGAAGAAATAATTTATTCAGGAAAGGGCGGAGGGTATATAGGGATGTTTTTTGCTAAAGGATTTTATAGTGTTTTAGGTAGCGCTGGTAGTTGGGTTATATTATTGGCTTTTTTAATAATATCGCTGCTTTTAATGTTTAATACTACTCTTGATAATTTATTTGGCAAAAAAAGTTTTGTTTTAAAATTTTTTCTTCCCATTAGATATTTATTTATTTTTATAAAAGGTTTATTTGAAAGGGATTATGAAGATGAGGAAGAAGAAGAAATTGTTTCTATTAATCAAGATGAAGATGAGGAAATAAATATTATAAAACCAGTTTTTTCTGAAAAGGAGATAGAGGAAGCCGAAGAAGATAAGGGTAAGGTTGAAGTTGAAGTAAATATAGACAATGATGAAGAGGCTATAAATTGGGAAATAAATAATATAAAGATTGATTTACCTTTAAATTTATTAAATAAGAAAACCGGCAAACCTAATAGTGGTGACATGAAGCATAATGAGATGGTTATTCAGAGAACTTTGGAGAATTTTGGAATTCCGGTGGAAATGGGGGATGTAGAGGTTGGTCCTAGTGTTACCCAATATACCTTAAAACCATCAGCGGGGATAAAATTATCAAGAATTACTAATTTAAGCAATGATTTAGCGCTTTCTTTGGCAGCTCACCCCATTAGGATTGAAGCCCCTATTCCTGGTAAATCTTTAGTTGGTATCGAAGTTCCTAATAAAGTGAAGGCAGTGGTTACTCTGAGGCAGGTTCTTGCTAGTAAAGAATTTAAAACTCGTAAAAATAATTTAATGATGGCCTTAGGAGAAGATGTAGCTGGTCATAGTTGGACTTATGATATAACAAAAATGCCACACTTATTAATAGCGGGTGCTACTAACTCTGGTAAATCTGTTTGTATTAATTCTATTATAGTTAGCTTGCTTTATCAGAACAATCCCAACGATCTTAGATTTATAATGGTAGATCCTAAAAGAGTTGAACTTCCTGTTTATAACGGTATTCCGCATTTGTTAACCCCAGTTATTACTGATGTTAAGAAAACGGTTAATGCTTTAAAGTGGTGTCTCAATGAAATGGATAGAAGGTTTGAGGTTTT
>JAIOTG010000110.1 GCA_021106995.1 bacterium | reverse complement strand
GAGAACTCGCTCGAATGTATCCTGAACGTGTAGCTATGGTTATCACCTTAGGAACTCCCTTTACCGACATCAGGGGCACAAATATTGGATGGCTCTATGGACTTATAAACAAGCATGGGTTTAAAAACATAAATCCAGAGATACTTGAAAAATTACCCAAGCCCTTACCGGTCCCGTTTATTTCCATATACTCCAAAAACGATTGTGTAGTAAAAAGCCATGCCTGCATTCAAAAGGGTATATCAAAAACCTGGTATAAAAACATCGAAGTCGGAGGCTCTCATTTAGGACTCCCTTTTAATTTAAAAGCTTACAAAACAATTACCTCAAATCTCTCCGATCTATCACCCGCTTGTTCAAAAGTGGCCATACCTAACAAAGTTATGGCAGGAGAAACATCTTTTTAAAAAAAGGGGGCTTGGCAAAAACCAGCCCCTTTTTTAATTATTTTTAACTTTTAATTGAAATTGTATTTTATTTAATATATACTTTTTAATAGATTAACTGTTTAAAAAAATAAACAAAAATTATGTCAAAATTTATTATAAAAGGTCCTTCTGAGTTAAAAGGTAAAATAAAGGTAAATGGTGCTAAAAATTCAGCACTAAAAATAATCCCAGCTACTATCTTATCTGAAGAGGAGGTGATTATAGATAATTTACCCGACATTGAAGACACAAACAATTCTCTTAAATTAATAGAAGAATTAGGAGGAGAAGTTAAAAAACTCAAAAAGGACAAAGTCATCATCAACACCAAAAATTTAAATAAAACTAAAATACCGACAAAAATAGCCAATAAATTTAGGGCTTCTATTATGTTTGCCGCTCCCCTTTTGGCTAAATTCGGAGAAGTAAAATTTCCTCATCCAGGAGGATGTGTTATTGGCGCTGGAGGTAGACCAATAGATTTTTTCATAGAAAGCTTTAAATCATTAGGAGCTAAAGTAGAAGAAAAAAATGGTTTTTATCATATTAAGGCAAAAAAATTAATAGGAAATTCTTATTTTTTTCCAAATATAAGCGTTACGGGAACAGAAAGCTTTATAATGGCCTCTGTCTTAGCCGAAGGTACAACTATTTTAAAAAATTGCGCCATGGAACCTGAAATAGTTTTTTTAGCTGAGCACTTAAACAAACTAGGCGCTAATATAAAAGGAGCTGGGACTCCAAACATCACTATTAAAGGAGTTAAAAAGGTCAAAGGTGGGGAATGCAAAATAATTCCAGATAGAATTGAAACCGGATCTTTCGCTATATTGGCAGCAGCTACCAATTCCAATCTAACCGTAAATAATTGCGAACCAAAACACGTAGAAGTTCTTCTGAATATATTTAAAAAAATCGGCGTAAATTTTGTAAAATTAAAAAATCTCCTAATATAAAATCCTGTAATATAAAAACTCATGAATATCCTGGATTTCCCACTGACCTACAATCTCCCTATACCGTGCTTATGACACAGGCCAAGGGAATCAGTATGATTCATGAGACTATTTATGACCGCAGACTTCTCTACGTTGATATGCTTTCTCAAATGGGGGCTAATATAATAATGTGCGACCCTCACAGAGTAGTCATAAACGGTCCTAATAAATTAACAGGAAAAACACTAACAAGTCCGGATTTAAGAGCCGGAATTGCCCTAATCATAGCCGCCCTAACAGCTGAAGGAAAAACTGAAATTGATAACATTTATCAAATAGACAGGGGTTATGAAAATATTGATGAGAGATTAAAAAAAATAGGAGCTAATATAGAAAGAATATAATAAAAAATATGATTAGCATTAGAAGAAAAATTCTCTTTTATCTTTTTATTATAGCTTTTTTTTGCTTATCTTTCTATGTAATAACCTATGTCCAGGGATACAAGCTTAATTTTAGTTTCCCTCCAAATTTTAAAATGATACAAAGAACTGGAATGATTCTTTTAAAAAGTGATCCGGATGGAGCCACTGTTTATATAAATGAAAAACCAATAAAATCTCTTATAAAGGGGTATCTCTCTTCTGATTATGATTATTATAAAACTCCTACAAAAATAAAAAATCTAAATCCCGGAGAATATCAGGTCAGACTAGAAAAAGATGGGTACCACGCTTGGGAGCAAAAAATAAATGTCTACCCAGGGCTAATTACAACTATATCCAATATCCATCTTTTCAAAGATAATCTGCCATTTAAAATATCTAATAATAATTTTTTAAAAAAAAATATTTCACCTAATAAAAAATATGTAGTAAACCTTGGTCTTGGCATAATTTTCAATCTAGAAGAAGAGAAAACAGCCACCTTTACTCCTGAAAAAAACATAAAAACAGAGAACCTGGGAGTATTTTGGTCTCCTGATTCAAAAAAAATTCTAGTAGACAATCAAATAATATATCCTGAAAACAAGAGTAAAAACCAGGACATAAATGGCTACTTACCTGATAATATAAAAGATCTGAGCTGGGGAGATGACAATGAGACTATTTATTACCAACAAGACAAAAGCTTTAACTCTTTTAATATAAAAGATTTAAAAACAAAAGAATTAATTAAAGAAAACTATTTAAATTTTTTAATAAAGAGTGGATATCTTTTTGCTATTAATGGTAATGGTAATAATAAACTAGAAACAAGATCCTTGGACTCTATTAAAAACTCAAAAAACATGGAAATGCCCTGCTCTTCTGGTTATGAAATAATTGATTACGACAATAATCTACTCCAAATACAAGATAAAAGATATAATAATCTATATCTAATCCATTTTAAATCCCCTGTCTTTATGATAAAAGAAACTATAAACAATATAAAATACTTTAAATGGATAAACGAAAAAGAAATTGCCTATGCCAACGACTTTGAAATATGGAGTATAGACTTAGAAAAAAATCAAAAAACACTACATAGCAGAATCAGTGAAAAAATAATAGGAATAGATGTTCACAGAGGAAGTGGAAATATTATTTATTATACAGACAATGATATTAAAATAATAAACGAAGAAGAAAATACAAAAATATCAATTACTAAACTAACTGAATTAAACAAAGTCTCAGAAGTCTTCGTAGGAGGTCAGGATGAAAACATATTTTTCAACGGACAAATCGGACAACAAGAAGG
>JAIOTG010000022.1 GCA_021106995.1 bacterium | reverse complement strand
TCTTTTTCTATATTTTTAAACTGGAAAAGTTTTCCATGCCTACCTTCACGAGTCGGAATAACACAGTCAAAAATATCCCAGCCCATCTTAGCGCAACGAATTATATCCTCTGGCAAACCAATTCCAAGTGCAAAACGCCAAGCATTTTCTGGTATATTATTAGCGGTCTCCTCTAGAACTTTAGACAAGAAATTACCCTCATCATCGACTGGCCTGGCTCCAAACCCATAACCATCAAAACCAATATTAACTAATTCTTTAGTGCATTTTTCTCTTAGATCAGAAAATCCGCCACCCTGAACAACACTAAAAAGTAAAGGTCTTTCTTTTTTTATTATTTTTCTTAACTTAATTTGCCTTTCGTGTTCCTCCTTACATCTTTCGGCCCAATTTAAAGTACGCGTTATTGATTCTTTTATTTCTTGTTTATTGTAATTATTAGGAGGACAATCATCCAGGCAAACCATCATATCAACACCTAAATCAAACTGAATCTGAATTGACTTTTCGGGTGTTAGCCTATGCCGTGATCCATCCCAGGGAGACATAAATTCAACTTTATCTTCATAAATTCTTCCCATTTTAGGATTTTTATGGATTAATGAAAAAACTTGAAAACCTCCACTATCAGAAAGAACTAATCCATCCCAATCCATAAAATTATGTATTCCTTTTTTATAATTTCTTTTTGTTTTATCACTTTTTTTTATTATTTCTGTCCCAGGATTTAAATATAAATGAAAAGTATTAACAACCACCGCTTCTATCCCGGATTTTTTAAGGTCTTCATTGCTTAGCGTTTTTACTAACCCCCTAGTAGCATCTGGCATAAAAAGAGGAGTTTTTACTCCCCTCTTTTTTATATTAATTTCTTTTTTTCGCAAGCTGTTCATTTGGTATTTTAATTTAATGGATCATATCCGCTCTTAACTTCAACTCCGTCACTATAACCATCTTCATCAGTGTCTGGTAATTTTGGATTAGTTTTATATTCAAATATTTCCTCATAATCATTTAAACCGTCATTATCAGTGTCCTTATTATTTTCGTCAGTTTTATAAATATATTTTTCTTTGTCATCAATAATTCCGTCGCCGTCTGAGTCATATTTATCTATATTTTCTAAAAATTCATTATAGCACTCATCATTATCACAATAATTTTGATCCAACACATCGTTGATACATTTTTTAATAAGATAATCTTCTTTTAATTCAAGGCAAAGGTCAACGTTCTTTTCTTTCTTGGCCTGGGATTTAAATATTCCAAACTTACAAGTAACCTGATCACTATTTGGTAATTTATTACAATAATCAATATCATTATTTAAAGTTGCTATTCTTTTGTAGCATTGATTTTTAGTTCCGTCGTTTTTAATATCGTCGCATTTTTCAGGTTCATTTCCTTCCGTGGCTAGGGTAAAATTATCAGAGTCTTCAAGTCTTTGTCCTTTGGTTGGAAGCTCATTTTCAACCTCTCCTTCACTCTTATTATTACTCACTTCTATATCATTGTCTTTATTTTGATTATTATCAATAATCACAGAATTATTTTTCTGGGAATTATAATATTTAAATATCATAAATGATAACAATGTTGCGAAAATAACAAATATTATTATTACAAAAATATTTTTTTTATTTAGTTGATTATTCATAATAAATTTAATTAGGAATATAAGTTATAGTTACTGGTGTACTGGTTGATGGTAGGGTTGTTCCACTTAAAACTCCCCCAGGCTCTTTAGCAAACCATTCGACTGTGGTACCACCATCATTAGAAGTGAATCCTGGGTTAGGGGAAATAGTTAAATTCCATCCATTATTTAAGTAATCAACATCTATCATCCCCCCATCAGTACAACAAGACATCCACGTCCAACGACCAGGAGGAACTAAAGTTTTACTAAATTCGGAAGCATTATCATCTTGAACTGAAATGGTCGCACTAGTCCAACCATTTCCTGAAAAATCGAAAAACGCTCTACCACCACCTATATCGCTAGGTATATCATGAACAAAGCCCAAAGAAAGCATAGGAGCAAAAGGATTTGAAGAATCAATATAGGCGAATATTTCACTTCTATCACTAGAAGTTATTTCATAAGCGGTCATATTACTTGAAGCTGCGGCAGTACTGCACAAAGTATAAGGATCAGCGTCAGTACAGGCATTACAATTACCAGAATAACAATAAAAATCTTCAGAATTTCTTTGTCCAACATAAGGAACTATAGTTGTGCTCCAAGCACCTTGCGCAACTTCCAATTCTACACAGGCCCCATTATAGGAATAACAAAGATCGCATAAATCCCCAACATTATCTTGATCAGCATCAAATTGACCTATATTTGACATGCCTGGGCAATTATCAAAACATTGATTATAAATATCTGCATCAGTGTCAGTTGTTAGGTCGGCTAGGCTACAAGCAAAAGTACAATCATTTTGACAACGAGTACTTGCATTGTCTTGATAAATATTTCTTATTCTATAAATAGGTAGTCTATCTATAGGTGTAGTAGACCCTTGCCAATAAGATATAACATTCCTCATAGCGTTGACGTTAGCAGGTGTTAAATTATAATCACATTGCTCTCCCTCAAGATATTGAGTAGCGCTATCACCGCAATAACCGCCCTGCCAAGAAAGACAATTTGCAGAACATCCATATTGATCATTAGGGCCTGTTCCCCCGCCTGGCCCATCACAAGTTTCAATAACACCAAAATCATTTGGGATTGGATTATCAAGAATACCGTCTCCACAAACCTTATTTGCAATCATCAACTGATAAGTGCCGGTCGCAGTGCTAAAGAAATCACTAACTGTAATTGTCACGGGGAAGGTTCCAGCTGCAGTAGGTATTCCACTTATAGTACTAGAAGCAAAGTCAACAACTATTCCGGCCGGGAGTGGAGTCACTAATGTTGGCATAATTGTGTCGCCATCTGGATCAAACATATTAAAATCGCAACTATAAAATTGATTAATAGCATTTACTGTACTACAAGATGATAAATCTATAACCGGAGTTTGGTTTCCTAAATTAATAGTAATAGTTCTAATAGTGGTAGCTCCATAAATATCTGCAACTGTAATACTGAAATCATAAGAACCAACAGTTAAATCAGCCGAAGGTGTATATATCTTTAATAAATTACTAGTAGAAGCGGTTAAAGAAAGAGGCGCTCCGCCCCAAGCGCTTATTGCTGTTATTCCGAGAGAACTAACATTATAAGCGTCGCCTTCTGGATCAGAATATGCAGCATAAGCCGTAAAAGGACTACTAGGATGACCGTTTAGAGCTCCAACAGTTAAATTGGGGGCACCGTTGGCTATGCTCAAAGAAGAACAAGCACTTGAATCTAAGTTGGTATAAGGACTACCAGCTGTTTCCATGGCAGCACAAAGCTCATAATTATACGGATCTGTAGTATTGTAAAAATATATTCTGCCTCCTAAAAAATCATAAGGAGTGGTCACTAAATCTCCAGCAAAACTTATAGCGTCCTTATCCCAGCAAGTAACAGGGCTATAATTATCACTTCCGCAATCACCTAGAGCATTAACAGGGTCAACTGGTATGGCCATGCCCAACATACGCCCTAATTCATCCTGCCAACTAGGCCAAGTCGATATGGTCTTATAAGGTAAATAACTACCTGAACTTAAAACTGGATATTGCCCCTTAGCATTCCTATATTCTGCCAAACGTTCTTCTATTAAAGTTAATTCTGCTAAACGTTTCACATCTCGAGTTACTCTTGCCTTTTGACTATTGCAAAAAATCCCATCAGGACAATCGGGGTCTATATGACAAGCCGGCTCATCCCCTGCCGGAAAAGCACATTTATCGTTAAGACATTCATAATCAGAAGAGCACTCTTCATTACTTTTACAAATAATAGACGATATCCCACAAATACCAAAATCGTTAATATTAGTATTAAATTTCCAATTATCCAACATTTGCTCATATATAGCAACTGTTACGGGTTCAACATCTTGATTATATGAAATTATATAAATATATGTTTCTAAAGTAGTGGGGTTAATCTCATTTCCTACATTTACATATACCGATCGACCATCTCTGATGGCTTCATAACCGTCAACTTTCATTCTACTGGGTGATCCGGTAAAAAAATTTCTATTATACCAAACTTGAGGATCTAGATGTCCAGGGTTGGGAATAACACGAATACCAATGGCATCAGCATTAACCTGAGCAGAAACTGTATAAGTTTTGTAATTAAAAATATTAAAATTATTACTTGAAGACAATAAAAAACCTACTGCTAAAAATAAAAATAAACTTAATGTTATTTTTGATATTTTCTTAAGAGATTTTTTCATTTTTTTTATATTATATTTTTTTATATTATAGCAAGAATAATATTATTTTTCTACTCGACCATCACTGCTTTCACCTGCTATCTCATCGTCTTCCAATTTTGTGGTCTTTGCTTTAATTTTATTAAAAATATCTGATTCATTTTTAACATCAACAGCTCTCACCTCTGAACCGTTTGATATTACTAAAATTTTATTTTGATCACCCTCTCCTGGAGTTAAACTAATATTAAATTCAGCACTAGCTTTATAAATAGCCAATGGAAGCCTGCCGACATCCCAAACAATTTCCTTATTTTCAGGGTTAAAATATACAGTACCGACAGAGGTTCTATTTTTTTCTCCCCAAGTTACATTTTCCGGCAATTTATATATAACCTTTAAATCTTTTAATTCGTGTAAGTTATTTTCCAGGGTCCAATAAACTTTAAAAGTTGTTTCCTCATCTACCTTTGGAGGTAAAGGTCCAGTTCCAACCGGTATATTATCTTCATTAAAATATCTTATTTCTTCTAAGAGCCTTAAATCACTATTTATTTTATTCACAATCATATTACTTTTGTTGTCAGTAGTCGAAGTTGCGGAAATATTATCTAGAGTTTGATCATCTCCTGTTATAAATTGAGCATAGCTCTTAATTTCAAAAGCCTTATCTAATTCATTAAAAATAAAAGGTAGTACATTTAAAGAAAAATTCAAAACGCCTTCTTGTCCTACTTCTAAATTTTCCAATTTAGGAATTTCATTAAAAGTCCAAGTAATAGTATTTCCTTTTTCTGTCCCATTATTTCCATCCTCCAAAGTTGTCCAATCGACAGATTGACTCTCTATAACGGCCATAATAGTTAAGTTCTCCATGGCAGCCTCTCCTTTGTTGGCGTAACTAATTGAATAATTAAGCCTATCCCCAAAGTTAACTGATTCATTTTTTTGAGATCCATTTATTATTACATTTAAATCTAAATTGCTTTTTATAACTTCAAGGCTAATACTTTTCTCATCAAAAACATAAGTATTTTCCCCTTCTATCTTCTTAAAAATAAAATTCAAGTCTTGTTTTTCTCCTAACTTTTCATCAATGACAAAATCAAGATTTAGATCAAGTTCATTTTGTTCTAAAAATTTTATTTTCCAAGAGTCAAAACCTAATTCTTCAATATTAAGAATCTCATTCTCATTTTCTTCATCGTCGACATTAATATTTAAACCACTTATTTTAACATTTTCATCTTTATTTATCTCCAGGATAAAATCATCCAAATAATTATCAATATTTTGCTTCAATTTAACTGACAAGTTTTCATTTTCTCCTACCAAAACACTGTCAGGGAAATTAATCTCTGAGTCAAATCCAATACTTCCCAAATTAGCATTATATGATTCTTCTCTATTGAATTCACTAGAGAAATTACTAGGTGTATAATTTATTTTACTTAGAAAAACCGCTGATTCATCTTTTTTATCAATAATTTTTCCTTTTATTTTTACCGAACCCTCTCCGTTCGGAAGTATTTGACCTATTTCCCAAAAATCATTTTCCCCCTCTTTACCGCCCACGGGAGGAAAGCTTTCTAGAAAAATAAAATTATCAGGATAATCAGCAAAAATTTTAAAGTTATTTAAACTAAAATTAGCGTTATTCGTATATTTAATTTTATAAAAAAATTCTTGATTCGCGTACATTTCTTTTTCACCTTCAATATAAAAACTTAATTCTGTGTCTTTTTTAGGTGTATCATAAAAATAATAAAAAAATCCAGCTCCTATACCAGCTAAGAAAAAAACAAAAAACAAAAAATTAAAAAACAAAAAAATTATTCCGTGCTTTTTCTTTTTGATTATTTTCTTTACATCAACTTCGTTACCCTTTTCATCATGATAAATTTCTGATAAACCAGATTTTATATTCTCTTCCTTTTCTTTTTTGTACTCCTTTTTTACTTTTTCTTTAAATTTTTGAACCTCACTATCAGACGGTAAAGGGCGCATAACAAACTCGCCTAAACTTGAGTCTTTTTGCCTGACTTTAATTTTCCTTTTATTGCCATTTTGACCCATATTTTATTTTTTACTAAATAAAATTGCTAAAAACTTATCTTCATTTAATTCACTACTCATCTCCCAACCTTTATCGCCATATTTTATATTCTCAGGGAAGGCCCAAGTGGAAACAGAATTATCAGGAAGTATTAATTTAGAATTTATATTAAAATGACGAGTCCCAGCTTGCTTTTGTATTAATAGAGAATAAGGTAATAAATATTCCTCGTCATCACCAATTATATTCTCCCTAACCCTTTCCATTAAAGTATCATCTCTTTCTTCTTCTTTAATTTTAAAGGGAAGCTCATATTTTAATATAATAACATCCTCTTCTCCAGGATCAACCATTGACCAGTTAGCAAAAACAGTTTTATTATTTTCTTGATATATCCGAGTGTCGCTATCAGGATCCACTAAAGCGTAATCCTCTTCCTGTTTTATAAGCTCGTCCTTCTCCCAGTTAGAGGGTGGGTGTTCAAAATAGATTTCGCTTGGTTTTTCAAAACCACCAGCTTTAATAAGACGACTACCCAAGGGAACATAAATCCTAATCCAATTTACATTTCTGTTCCCATAAAAATACTGACTTGAAACCCCTATATGCTTTCTCACTATCTTTAAAGTATCTACTACTGTCCCGTCTTTTAATATTTCAACTTGATGATTTATTTCTTGCTCAATTTGCCTATCACTTTTTCCACCTGCTATGTTAGTATTTACTACTGATAAATAATCATTATTTGTGTCTTTTATTTTTCCAGCCCATGATCTTTTTTCTACTTCTTCTTGAAGTAACGGATCTTTAAAATAAAACAATATATCCTTTGATTTAAGGTTATCTCTTGTGGAAACCAAAAAATTTGTCAATTTCTCCTGATCTAAACTTCCAGGCAACTTCTCTATTATTTTTGCAAATAAATCATTAATTATTTTTTTAGGCTTATTATCACCTATTTCCTTTTCTTCCTCGATTGACTTGCGAATATTATCCCAAAAATTATCTTTAGTTATAATTATACCATAATCTTCGGTCATATCCAAAGGTCCAGTTATATCTAAAATACTACTAAGAACTTCGGGGGTAAAGGAAATACAACCATCTACGGTAGGACCACCGCTCGCCTCATAAAACCACATTAATTTTTCTGCCGAAGTCGGCCAATCAGGCCACCAATTTGAATCCCTAAAATACCATCTATCCGTAACTAATTGAAGTGGCTCAGGAGCTGGTATCAACCTATTCAAACCTCCATCCACATCATAACTTCCTCCTTCAGGTATTTCTATATTTTTAAGTCTACCCTCACTAAATTCAGCCAAAGCAAAACTACCTATAAACCCCCCCGTTGCCCTTTTCTCTCCTGTATTCTGAAAAACTAATAAATATCTCTTGTCACGATCTTTTCCTAAAAAAGTCTTTAATTTAAAAGTTAGGGTTTCTAAATCAACTAAAAATAACTCTAAATAATTTGACTTCTCTCTTAATAAACCAAATTGCTCCTGATACTCATCTGGAAAAATTTGATAATTAATTTTATTCAAATCTGTATTTAGGAAAGTTGAATTTTCACTTGCTTTTTTTATATTAATTTCGAAATCTTCTATCCTTTTAATAATACTTT
>JAIOTG010000001.1 GCA_021106995.1 bacterium | reverse complement strand
ATGAGCCAAAGCGATTGCAATCATATCTTTTTTTCTTTGGTGAGATCCAATGGAGTCAAGGGTGTCCCCACTACCTGATGGAGTAGTAGTGGTGCTGGATCCCCAAGGGGTAGCTCCGCTGGCTTGCATGCCAGTATTGGAGTAGGCTTCGTTATCATAGCAAACATAGAGGATATCTTCTCCTCTTTCCCACATTCCGCTTATAAGACCAAATCCAATATCAAAAGTTCCGCCATCTCCTCCTTGAGCTACGACTTTAATATTTTTAATTTTATCCTTTTCTTTTTTGGTTTTAGCGTGTTTATATTTGTAATCCAAACTAGCCTTTATTCCAGAGGCAATCGCTGAGGCATTTTCAAACAGGGAGTGTATCCAAGGCATGCGTCAAGCGCTGGTTGGATAGGGGGTGGTGGTAACTTCTAGACAACCGGTAGCATTGGCTATAATTATATTAGGCCCTAAGGCGTTAGCCACTGTTTTAGCGGCTATCATTTGTCCGCATCCAGCGCAAGCTCTATGACCAGGTGCTATCAAGGATTTATTTGATTTAGTTTTAACTTTAGTAGTAGGCATAATATTTTTCTTTTAATTAATAGAAATTACTTTTCTAAATTTTTCTAAACTCTTTTGTTTATTAAAATCTCCCTTAAATTTGGAGGCATCTAATATTTCGATTAAAATAGGTTTATTTCCAGCAGATAAATGTATTAAAAAATTTCCAAATTCTTTGACATGATCAATTTTTCCTTGGGCTATCTCCCAACTTAATATATTTGATTCAGCATCGTAGTCCATATAGATTATTTTACTGGATAGAAAGTTAATACCTTAATTATATCCTTTTCCTTATTACAAACAACCCGACATCCATCTTTTTCCATAAAAACATATTTGCCCTTTTTTCCTTTTTTTGTGGGAGATTTTATAACATCCTCTATTATTTCTTTAGTAAAATAAACTTTATGTTTATTTAGGATATTAAATTTTTTTTCCCCATATTTTGTGAAATGTATCATAATAACTTTTATTCTTCTTCGTTTTGATTTTTACTACAACAACATAGATATTCTGTTTTTATACCCCCCATCTCTACATAAACAGATCCGCCATCCTCTCTTCCTCCTGATAGCGAGCTTAATCCTCCACAGTATTCCGAATTTGTTTTTGTGACATCTACTGTTTCAGGAGGGCAGTCACTTCCAACTCCAAGCTTCCTTCCACTTCTCCAGCTACATGTTTTTTGCATATTTTCTACAAAAGCGCTCGTCCCTTCTCCCCCAACATCCACTCCAGGGAGTGTGTAATATCTAAATTTAACCAGCTCGGGATTTATTTGGAATAAAATAAAGTATGATCCTAGGGCTAAGACTAGTCCGCTTAAAGCTCCGCCTATCCATTTTTTAGCTGCTTCTACTTGGGTATTATTTCCTCCGGCAGTGAGCCACATCATTCCGGCTATTATTAAAACTACTCCAGCTAAAACCCCCACAATCCCGATTCCCCAATTATATAGAGCTTTCATATAGTCGGCTATAGGTTGAGTGCTTCTGCTTAATTGTTTATTAGTTCCGTGTTGAAAATCATCAGCTCCAGGAATGCTTACGTTAGGGTTAAAGTCTAAGCCATCAGCATTGACAGTTTTAATGCTTGCGAAACTAAAAATACCAAAAAAAGAAAGGATAAATAATCCCAATATTATGATTTTTGATATTTTTTTATTCATATATTTATTTTTTAATAAAAATCATCTCTTGTCCTGGCCTATTTACTTCATGCGCTATTCTTTTAATACTTTCTTGGGTTATATCCCTGCCCCCAAGTCCGACAATAAAACTTTGTATTTTAATATTTATTTTGTTGGTCTTAAGGACTGAACCAGATTGTTGGGAGATAGCTTTAACTTCAGAAGCTAAAATTCCCATATATCCTAGGCTGATTGATTTATCTAGGACGGCTATGTTTTTAGGTTTTAATCTTTTGAAGATATTTTTTATTTCTTCTTCTGGGAAAGGTCTAAAAGTTTTTATTTTCAAGACTCCTAGTCTTTTATCTTTATCACTATATTCCTTGACTGTTCCCATCATTGAGCCCATACCTATAATTAAGGTTTTTGGATTTTTAGGGCCATAGTATTCCACTAAACCATTGTCAATTATTGCTTTGTTATATTTAACTTTTTGAAGATTGATGGTTTTGTTTAGTTTTTTGTATTCTTCCTGAATTAATTCAAGTGAGCCACTTAAATCATTATGAAGCTCTTCCCTAATCTCCATGTAATGTTCCGGGGTGGCAAAAGCACCCATCGTGACAGGGCTTTCCGGGTTTAGGCTCTGATTTTTATTAACTTTTAAATCAGGTAAAAATTTTTTAATTTCAGAAGCACTAGGTATCTTTACTTTTTCATAAGAATGAGTAAGTATAAACCCGTCAATATTAACCATGGCTGGTAGTCTTAATTTTTCTGCTATTTTATAAGCCAGAATATGTTGCTCTACTGCTTCTTGGTGGTTTTCAGCAAAAAACATTAAAAAGCCGGCGTCGCGTATAGTCATAGCATCTTGGTGGTCATTCCAAATAGTGATCGGTGCTGATACGCCTCTGTTGGCGCAGGTTATAACGACAGGTAGTCTCATACCGGCTATATTAAAAAGCACTTCAGTCATTAATAAAATCCCTTGAGAACTGGTAGCGCTATATACTCTAATTCCTTGAGCACTGGCGCCTTCTACAATAGAGGCGGCTGCAAATTCACTTTCAGCTCTCACGTATTCATAGTCAGCCTCTCCATCTGCTTTAAATTTTGCCAAATCTTCTACAATGTGTGTTTGAGGAGTGATAGGGTAGGCCGATATTACTCCAGGATTTATATTTTTAATTGTTAGGGCTATAGCCTGAGATCCTTCTAATATTTGAGCAGTTTGTTTTTTATTATTTTTCTTCATAAATTTATTTATAATTACTTTTCTTCTAATATCATTTGAATGGCTCCAACGGGACAATGTTTGGCACAAATTCCGCAACCTTTGCAATGTTTATAGTCTATTTGACCCTTTTTTTCACCTTTTTTATTTACCACCACATGGGCTGAGCTTTCTGGGCAAACCTTTTCACACATTCCACAGCCGATACATTTATTTTTGTCAATAATCGGTTTAAAAGTTCTCCAGCCTCCTGTTTCATTTTTTTCAATTGACCCTGGCTTACTTGTTATATCAATTTTCATATTTTAAAAATTAAAAATTATAAGCTTTTTCTATCGCTTTTATATTTTTATCAATTATATTTTTACCTTTTTTCTTAAATTTTTGATTAATAGCCCTTTTTAGCCCTTCTAAGCTTATCATTTTAGTATCTTTAGCAAAGGCTCCAAGAATAGTGGTGTTGGCTATGTTTTTGCCAAATATTTCTAAGGCTATTTTAGTAGCGTCCACGGTATATATGTTAGAAAGAGGTAGGTCTATGGGTAGATCCTTTTTATTTTTAGAGGTATTTATTATAACTTTAGTTTTTAAATTACAGCCATGGGCTACATCGGTTACCTCTGGCAAGGTTGGGTCTAAAATAATTAAAATATCAGGATTGTAGATATGCTCTCTTATTCTGATAAATTTTTTATCTATTCTAGTATAAGCTTCTATCGGAGCTCCGGTTCTTTCTACTCCGAAAGAGGGAAAGGCTTGAGCATTCATCCCATCTTCAAAAGCTGCAATGGCTATTAATTCGGATGCCGTGACAACTCCTTGTCCTCCTCGGCCGTGAATTCTTATTTGATACATAAAATATATAGTATTAGAATTAAGATTATTTGTATTATAGCACAGAAAGACAACGATGGAAAATTCAGTTTTTTTAGGTTTGCGTTGTAAATTTGGTTAATTAAAAATTAATTATATGTCTATATTTTTTAAATATTAGTGTAATTAATTTTTATTCGATTAGGTTTTGTATTATAGCTTCCATCATTTCAAGTGGTATATCCCCAGAGATTTTTCTTCCATTAAAGAACCAGGTGGGTGTCCCTTCAATATCCAATCTTTCAGCATCAATCATATCGTTTTTAACCTCATCTTCATATTTGTTTAAGTCCATACACTTTGAGAAAAGATTATTGTCTAGGCTTATTTGTTTGGCAAAGTTATATACATCTTCTTCATAGAAATTTCCTTGGTTTTGAAAAAATTTATCATGCATAGCCCAAAAAAGACCTTGCTCCCCAGCACAATACGAAGCTTGGCTTAGGAAGAAAGAGTGCTCATCAGTGGGATAGTGTCTAAAGACTACTTTTACATCATCTTTATATTTGAGTCCCAACTGCCTTATTTTTGAAAATGAACTTTTTGATCTCGGACAGGAAAAACTTGAAAATTCTACTATAGTAAGTTTTGGGGTGTTGGTGCCGATAGAGAAATTTATACTATTATTTCCTTCTGGATTAAAGTATTGCTTTTGTGTGTTTAAGTGATAAATAACTTGATTTTTTAAATCGCTGTTAATTAGATTGGGATTTTGGTAATTTTTAACTTCTTTAATTATGTAAATAGAAATTAAAATAAAAACCAAGGAGATTAAAAATAAAAATATAAAAAAAATAATAGCCCACCACTTTTTGTACCATTTTTTATTTATTGAATAATCCATTTATTTGAGCTATAATTATTTATACCTACTTAAATTTATATTAGCATTTTTTTATGTATAAAAAAAGTATATATTTAGAGGAAGAAGAAAGAGAGGAGAGGAAGCAAAGGGAAAAAGATAAAAGAAAAAAGAAGAATATGAAATTAGATTCGGCTAGTCTTAGAAAAAGAGTAAAATTATGAAAATATTTTCTTGGAATGTAAATGGAATTAGAGCTATTTTGAAAAAGAATTTTAAGGATTTTTTGAAAGAGGAAAATCCTGATATTCTTTGTTTGCAAGAAATAAAGATAGCCAACAAGGATATTGAAAAAGAAGATATTCAGTTTGATGAATATGAAGTTTATTGGAATTCGGCTGAGAGGCCGGGTTATAGCGGAACAGCTACGCTTGTAAAAAAAAATATTAAATCAAAGATTTTAGATAAGTTAGGGTGGGATAATGAAGGAAGAGTTCAGTTGATTGATTTAGGTGAATATTATTTAGCAAATGTTTATTTTCCTAATGCTAATAACGAACTTTCCAGGTTGGATTTTAAAATTGAATTTAATGATAAATTATTAAATTATTTTAAAAAATTAGAAAAAGAAAAGCCTTTAATAATTTGTGGGGACTATAATGTGGCTCACAAAGAAATAGATTTAGCTCGCCCTAAAGAGAATGTTGGAAATCCTGGTTTTACTAAAGAGGAAAGAGATTGGATGATTAAATTTTTAGGCAAAGGGTTTAAGGATGTTTTTCGTGAACAAAATCCTGAAAAAATTCAGTATTCATGGTGGAGTTATAGGGCCTTTGCTAGAGT
>JAIOTG010000014.1 GCA_021106995.1 bacterium | reverse complement strand
CTTTTTTAACTCCCTTATTTGATTTAATAGTCTCTCGTAATGATTTATCCCCATATCCCCGCCTACCAGAGCCCTTTTAGGCTCTTTTTTTATAGAAAGGGATTCTTTGTACTGTTTTTTTGTAAGATAGGGTAAATTTGCCATTAACACATTATATTTTTGAAGCTCAATCTTATTTTTTAAGAAATATTTCAATAAATCCGATTTTTTAAATTTTATATTTTTCAAATTATTTTTTTGTAAATTATCCTTAGCTATTTTGAGTGTTTTTTTATATTTATCTAAACCAAAATAGTGAAAGTTTTTATTATTTTTAAAATAATTTTTTAAAGAAATAATTATACAGCCACTTCCGGTTCCTACGTCAATAAAATTAACGTCTTCATTTTTAAGCCTATTTCCCAAGGCCAAAGCTTCATCAACAAGTAGTTCGGTTTCTGGTCTGGGAATTAAAGTTTGTTTTGTAACCCTAAATTCTAAATTATAATAATCTTTTCTACCAAAAATATAAGCCAAGGGAAAACCATTGGCTCTTTTTTCAATCAACTTAAAAATTTTCTTTACCTGATTTTTGTCTAATTTATTATTTGGATAGATATGAATATATTCTCTTCTTTCTCCTAATATATAAGCAATTAAAAGTTCTATGTCTAATTGGGAGTTTTTATTTCCTGTTTTATCCAAAATTATTTTCCCCGATTTAATAATATTAATTATTTTCATTTTTTACTTTACTAAATTTTTGTAAAGACTCAATAATTTCGTCTAAATTACCGTCTAAAATATGGTGAATATTATTCCAAGATTTTTTTATTCTATGATCGGTTATTCTGTCTTGAGGAAAATTATAAGTCCTTATTTTTTCACTTCTGTCTCCGGTACCAACCTGACTATTTCTAGCTTCGGTTTTATTTTCTCTATTTTCTTCTTCAATTTTAGCTAAAATACGAGCTTTCAATATTTTCATAGCTCTTTCTTTGTTTTGTTGCTGAGATTTTTCATCTTGGCATTGAGCTATCACGCCAGTGGGAAGATGAGTAATTCTAACGGCCGAATTACTAGTATTAACACTCTGACCTCCTGGACCTGAAGCTGAATAAGTATCTATTCGTAAATCGTTTTCTTGTATATTAACTTCTACGTCCTCTGCCTCCACCAAAACCGCAACAGTAGCCGCCGAAGTATGTACACGACCGCTTTTTTCTGTTTCGGGCACTCTCTGAACTCGATGTGTACCTCCTTCAAATTTTAAATATTTATAAACATTCTTGCCTTTTATCATCATAACTACCTCTTTATAACCTCCTATTTCAGTGTTGTTAGAATTTAACATTTCTATTTTCCAACCCCTTTTCTCGGTATACCTGGAGTACATACGAAATAATTCACCAGCAAAAAGAGCCGATTCATCTCCTCCGGTACCAGCTCTTACTTCTATAATCACATCTCTTTTATTATTTGGGTCTTCTGGATTTAACTCTTCTTCAATATATTCTTTTAATTTTTCCTTTTCTTTTTCAAGTTCAACAAGCTCTTCCTCGGCAATATCTTTAATTTCCTGATCACCCTCTTCATCATTAAGCATTTTATTGTTTTCATCTATGTTTTTAATAACTCCCTCTAACAATTCAACTCTTTCTAATATTTTTTTATAAAAAGAATGCTCCTTGGAAATTTTTAATAAGTTTGCAGGATTATTAACTATTTTAGGATCATATAAATCCTTTTCTAATTCTTTAAATTTTTCTTTTATTTTCTTATACATAAAACAAAATCAATAAAAAACGGCTATTTCTCGTGGCAAATAACCGTTTAATTATATAATGAGTTATTTTTTGTTTCTTGCTTCTTTTTCTGCTTGTTTTTTAACTTGAGCTTCCTTTTTTACCTTTTTACCTTTTCTGGTTTTAGAAATTTCTTTTTGAGCATCAACTTTAGCCTGAAATTTCTCCACTCTCTGAGCAGTGTCTACTAATTTTTGTTTTCCAGTATAAAAAGGGTGGCAATTAGAACAAATTTCCACTTTTAATTCCTTCTTGGTAGAACCAGTAACAAAAGTATTGCCACAAACACATGTAGCCTTTACCTCATCATGGTATTTTGGGTGAGTATCCTTTTTCATAGTTATAAATTTTATTATTTTAATTTAAAAAAACATTAACATAAATTAAAAAATTAATCAAGAGTAAATAATAATCCGTTTCTTTCCACTTTAATATAATTAATAAATTTATTTCTTGACTTTTAAAATTATAACGCTAATATTTAGGCAATTTACCAAACACTGAATTGACAGGAGGATACTAAATGGCACATTTACAAGCACATTGGGAACTTTATGTATTTGCGACACTGATTGTCGTTTTTTGCATATCTCCAAAGCTAAGAAGGGCTTTGCGAGATTATTTTGACTCCTAAACCGTTTACTTAAATATTTTTAAACCGCCGCAGACATGTCCTGCGGTTTTCTTTTTATATAATTTAATTCATCTAATTATTGCTGAAAAATATATAATAATGTTATACTAAAAATATAAATTAATTGTACAAAAAATAAAAATGGCTGAAAAAATTAACAACATTGCTAAAAATACGTCTTATCTAACCTTTGCCCTGGTTATACAAAAAATAATATCTTTTACTTATTTTACCCTACTAGCAAGAAATTTAGGAGCAGAAAATTTAGGTAAATATTATTTTGCTATTTCTTTTGTTACAATATTTGGAGTTTTTATAGATTTAGGATTAATAAATGTACTAACCAGAGAAATAGCCAAAAAAAAAGACGATGCCGAAAAATTATTAGGAAGTATTATAACCATAAAATTACCTCTTGCTATTTTGGCACTAATAAGCGTAATTTTAGCAATTAATATATTAAATTACCCCTCTTTAATTAAAAATTTAGTTTATTTAGCTAGTATATGCATGATAGCAGATTCATTTACTAATACTTTTTTTGCAGTAGCTAGAGGTTTCCATAATTTATTATTTGAAAGCATTAGTTCTGTCCTTTTTCAATTGATCGTTATGGCGCTAGGTTTAACTGCTGTCTACATGGGCATGAACCTAGTTTGGATAATGGGGGCCATGGTCTTGGCCAGCGTTTTTAATTTCTCATATTCATTAATAGTAATATGGAAAAAAATAAAAATAAAAATAAAGCTCAACCTTGACAAACCACTAATTAAAGCGATTATTAATTTATCTATACCCTTTGGGTTATTTGCACTTTTCCAACGTTTTTATATGTATTTTGACAGTGTTCTCCTGTCAATTTTAGCAGG
>JAIOTG010000094.1 GCA_021106995.1 bacterium | reverse complement strand
TATCCAAGCTTAGACCTACCCAAAAGAAAAAAATAGGGGCGAATAATCCATAGCTGACAGCTTTAATTTCTGCTTCGATTAAGTCTAATTTATTTTTAGGAAGAAGATTTTTAATACTCATGCCAGCCAGTAAAGCGCCCAAAGCACTAGCCTCAGCATAACTTCCTATCCCTAAAAATAAGAAAAATATAAAGATAGTAAATAAAAACAAAGCTTTGATATTTAAAAAATTAAAATATTCTTTGCTTTTTTTAAAGTTTATCAAAACTAAGGCTAGTATTATTAAGAGAATTAAAGAAAAAACCATACTACCTATATGAAAGTTCCCTCCGCTAACTCCGCCTACTATTATTACTACTGTGATTAAAATTAAAATTTCAATAATATCATCTAATACTCCTATATTTATTATAACTTGGCCTAGTTTAGTTTTTGTAATTTTAAATTCATCCAAAATGGGAATTAAAATAGCTTCTCCCACCGTAGCAAAGGATAGCGCGACTATAAAAGATATTCCCCAGCTATAATTGAACAGGAAATGTATTAATAAACTACCAAAAAAAGCTTCTGATAAAATTATTAAAAAGGTAGCTTTAAAGATAAAGCCACTTTTTTTCTTAATTTTTTTTAAATTAATATCCAGACCAATCATGAAAAGCATAAAATACATGCCTAGATTAGCAAGTAATTCAAAGGAGGCAGAATCGGTCAATAGTTTAAAAGGATTGTAGATGGCGGCTAAGACACCTAAAATAAGGGCAGAAAATATCCAAGGCACTCTGATTTTTTCAACAGCCTTACCGAGAATAAAAGTTACAAGAAAAATTCCACTTAGAAATAGATAAATGTTCATATTATAAAAATTATTACCTTTTTTAGTATTTTATCAAATTAAGCCATAAAGACCAAGTTTAAATTATTATAAGTTTAAATTGATAATCCCTTCACTTGTGTTATAATTTATTATAATTAATTATAATATTTAAAAATATGAAGAAATATATAAAATTTTTTGACGTGTTAACTACATTTTTAATTTCCTTGATATTTTTTTTAACCCCTTTGTTTTTTTTAGGTTTCACCAGTAAGGGGTTTGGTTTTGAAAAAATTATCTTATTTGAAATTCTTCTTTCTTTTTCTTTGATAAGTTTTTTTGTAAAATCTTTAATAGAAAAAAATTTGATTTTACGGAAAACTTTTTTAGATTGGTTTTGGTTAATTTTATTAACTATTTACTTTTTAGCTACTTTTATTTCTGTTGGAATTAAAGATAGTTTGATAGGTTCGTTTGGCAATATTGCCCAAGGATTTATATTTTTAATTTCAATAACAATTTTTTATTATTTGTTAATAAATACCATAAATTTTAAAAGGTTTAGACTTTGGTTTATTTCTTTATCTTTATCTGTGTTACTGATTGTATTTTATTCCTTTTTTCAGATTTTAAATATTTTATTTTTTTCTTTTAAATTTTTAGAGGCGATTCCATTTAATCCAATTGGATCTACTTTGAGTTTGGTAATATTTTTGGTAACCTTTTTACCCCTGCTTATTATAAATGCTTTTAAGACTGATAAAGTAATTCAATGTTCTGAAAAGAAAAAATATTTATTAATTAAAACTTTTTTTATTTTAGGAGTTGTGTTTAATCTACTACTCTTATTCTTTTTAAAAATTTATATTAGTTTAGGGGTTTGGATTGTAGCCCTTTTCGCAATATTTTTAATTTTAATTTTATCACTAAAAAAAATAGGAGGCGAAAAATTTAGGAATTTAGCTATTCCACTCTTATCCTTGGTAGCTATTATTGTTTTTATATTATCTCCTAGTTTTGAAATTTTTAATCCTAAATTACCGATAGAAAGCAGCCTGTCCTCAGGAGTTTCTTGGAATATAGCTAGGGCCTCACTAAAAGATAATTTACTTTTAGGATCAGGACCCTCCACTTTTTATTACAATTTTTCTCGTTTTAGGGGAGTTGAATTTAATAGTTTTAATTCCGGTGATATTTGGATGGAAAGAGCAACTGGGGTTATATTTAACTGGTTGTCAGATGTCGGCACCTTGGGCACCCTAGGTCTTTTAATTATTATATTTTTAATTTTATATAACTCTTTTGATTTAATTAGAAAAAATATTAAAAAAGACAATGTCTTAAAGGTTTTACCTCTATCCTTGGCTCTTTTTGTAATTTTTTTATTAAGCATTTTTTTGCCCGTTGGTGATTCAATTTATTTTATATTCTTTTTATTAATAGTTTTGGTTTCTTCTTCATTTATACTTTTCCTCTCCAATAAAGACTTAAAGGAAAATTTAGTGATAATTAATTCTCTTCCGGTGATTTCTTTTCTTTCTTTGATGTTTTTGTTTTTTTCATTAGTTTTTTTCATTGGGGGCGTAAAAATGTTTAGAGCTGATGTCTATGCTCATAGATCGATTTTGTCTGACAGTCTTGACGATAAGATAAAAAATATGGAGAAAGCTACCGACTGTTTTTTCTACGAAGATAAGTATTATTATGATTTAGCTAATTATTATTCTACCAAATTGGTTAAAGATGCTTCAGAAAATAAGTCAGACTTGGTTTGGGATAATTTAAACAAGGCCACTAACTTAAGTAATAAAGCATTAGCATTGTCTCCAAACAGGGTTTCCAATGTAAAACAAATAGCAGGGCTTTATGAAAGTATTTATTTATATTCGGGTGAATTTTCTAATTTTATAGAAAATTATTATGAAAATTATAAATTTTTAGAACCCAATAATTTTCAACCTTATTTTAAATTAGCATTAATAAAGTTGGCTAAAGCAGATTTAGTAGATAATGAAATAGAAAAAAATAAATATATTGACGAGGCTATAGATAATTATGACAAGGCTCAGGCAAGGAAAATTGATTGGAGTTTGCCTTATTATGGAAAATCAATGGCCTTGGAAAAGAAGGGAGATTTATCAGGGGCTATTAACGAGTTGAATAAGGCGCTGGATCTTGAAGAGAATAATATTGATTATTTAGTAGGTCTTGGGCGTTTGTATTTCGATAAAGGTATATTAGAAAATAAAAACAAGACAGACGAGGATGAGTTTGGCATGGACCAGGGAGAGAAAGAAGACGTTGACGATGGCTTGGAACATTATGACTTGTCTAAGAAAGTTCAGTGGAATGATAATTTCGAGAAGGCAGAAGAATTTTTTATAAAATCTTTAGAATTAAATTCAGAGTATGACAATTCCTTTTATTTTTTAAGCTTGTTATATATTAAAACCAACAAGGCCTTGCAAGCTAGAGAATATTATAATAAGTTGATTAATAACTTAGATGATGGGGAGGTCAAAAATTATATTATTACTGAAGTGGGAAAATATTTTGATTAAAAATTTATGATAATATTTCTATATGGAGATGATACTTTTAGAGCTCATCACAAGATTAAGGAGCTTAAAAGATCATTTACTGAAAAATTAAAAACCGGTGAAGATAGTATTAGTTTTATTGATGCAACAGAAGCTGATATTAATAAAATTAAAGAAAAAATTAATTCATCTTCCCTTTTTAGCTCTGGGCATAAAAGAATGATTATAATTGAAAATAGTTTTTTAAGTCCTAGTCTTGATGAAATTTTTAATTATTTTAATGAAAATAAGGAAAGCCACAAAGAAAACACTATAATTTTTTGGGAGAAGAAAATAAAAACAAAAAAAGGAAGAATTAAAAAAATTGTTATGGTTGATTCTTCTGGTAAAGAGATTTTTTTGACCAAGAAAAAAGAAAAATGGCTTGAGTATTTAAAAGAGCAAGAATATGTTCAGGAGTTTGCCTCTTTGTCTAATTTTGATATTTCTAGGTGGACAAAGGAAAGGTTTGAAAATTTAGAATTATTAATTAATAATGACGCCTTGCAACTTTTAATTAGTATTGCTGGTAATAATCTTTGGCAACTTGATAGGGAAATAAATAAATTAGTT
>JAIOTG010000081.1 GCA_021106995.1 bacterium | reverse complement strand
AGCAAATTCTTTTTTAGCCTCCTTTATTTCCAATAATTGTTGAGGATCAGAAGTTATAACCTGATCTTCGCTGTAAGATGCTACTATCTTTATAGCTGCATGCTTATTACCAGCAAACATTATACCTTCTCCTATTCCAGACTCCATTAATAAATATTTTTCTCCCTCTGTAAGCATAAATGTCTTCTGAACAACATCAATAGCAGCTGTTGATTGTTTTAATAGTATTTGAAGAGCTGAATTGGTAACTATAGCTCGTCCATATTCAGAGGCTAAAAAATCACCAACATCCTGAGTAATCGTGGTAACTCCAAGATAATATTTTCGACATCTTTTGATCAAAGAATAAACAAACTGGGCGCTTTCTTTATATTGCATCAACCACCAAGCCTCATCTATTACTAATATTCTCTTTTTCATTTCAGAACGAACAATATTCCAAATATAGTTAATAATAGTATATATTGCCAAGGGTCTCAATTCGTCTTCTAAATCACGAACAGAGAAAACAACCAATTGATTATCAAGTTCTACATTAGTAGGATTATTTAACAGTCCTGAAAATGTTCCATCGGTATATTTTTTCAAACGCATAGACAGATTTGCCCCACCTTCCATTCCCTCTAAGATGTCCTGAAAATCCTGCATAATAGGGGCGTCAATTTTGGATAAATCAGATTCTGGAGTAATGTCTTTTTTAGCATAGGTTTCAAGTAAGGCTCTGTCAACTATTGAATCCTCGCTATGATTGAGCTCACCAAGCATAAGTTTAACCAAACCTTTTACTGTAATAACAGCGCTTCTTATTATATCTTCAGGCCTAGAATCACCGCCAATGGCCCTGGGTAAATCAAAAGGATTAATTTTTTCTTCACTTGAAAGAGATACATTTATATAAGTTCCCCCAACTGCATCAGATAAATATTTATACTCCATTTCAGGATCTATTACAATAACCTCTGTTCCCATCATCATAGATCGCAATATCTCCAACTTAATAGCATAACTTTTTCCAGCTCCTGAAGTAGCAAAAACAACTGTATTGGCATTCTGCAAACTAAAGCGATCAAAAAGAATTAAACTATTGTTATGTCTATTAATTCCATACAATATTCCATTATCACTAGACAAATCACTTGATATAAAAGGAAAGGAAGATGCAATCGGGGAAGAGTTCATATTAAAAGTAATGTATAGCTCGTCGTTACATAAAGGAAGAGTAGAATTAAAACCTTGCTCGGCTTGAAAAAAAACTTTCTTAGAATAAATCAACTTAGCTCCTAAAGCGTCCTCTATTCTTATAGAAAGCCTGTCTAGCTCATCTTCATTGTCGCAATAAATGGTGATATAAAGGGAAAACTGAAAGAACTTTTCTATACCTTGAGTCAAAGCATCACGAAGAGCTTCAATATCCCTTAAAGCAGTTTCTGAAATAGGATCTCGAGCCGCACCCTTTTCAGCGTCAGAGACAATCTGAGCTTCCAAAGCTCCAACTTTATTTTTTAATTGCTTTAATATAAGAGCGGTATTTACAGGGTAATAAAACATGGCTATATCAAAAGTTTCATTCATATTTATAATCGGAGCAAACCAACCAATACTGATATACCTTGGATAACCTATAATAAAAAGAGTTCTTACAAGTTTATTGTTCAGTTTTATATAATCATGAGTAACTTGCACGCCTGCTGGAGCTATTAAGTCATTAACTGACAGAATCCCTTTTCTAAAAGCCTTCTCCTCTTCAATAAGCTCCTTCATTGACTCAGTCTTTTTCTCCTTCTCGGAAATATAAGAATAATTCTCCGCATCGGCTTTTTTACTGTTTTTTATTTTAGATAAAGGCATAATTACTCTTTTATTCTTAAGTTTTTAATATCTGTCATCTTCTCCTGGGGTGATGTGCTTGGATTATAAGTATTATAAAATAATTCTATGATACTTTGCGTATCCATAACGGCTGACTTCACCCCAATAGAAGCAAGCGCGCTCATAACACTATCAATTCTTAACTCAATTTCTTTTTTATATCTTTGAAATTTTCTATGTTTCAACTTAACTAAATCTCTGGGCACAAAAGACTCCCTTAATGATTGAAGGAAATTTTTATGTTTATCAGTTAGAGGATTATAAGGAATAGAAATAAAAAATCTCTTATTCATTATATTGCCCATTGACACAAGCTCTTGTACATAATTCATGTACTCATTTGTCTGTATTTTTAAAAGTTCATTTATCTGCTCCCTCGCTTTTACTTTTAAATCTGCGAGATAGCCTTCTATGTTAAATTTCCTTGATTGAATTACGATCTGGACAGGAAAACTAATATTATTTAAAAAACTAACATAGGCAGATATTATTGCATTCTGCTCATCTTCACTCTTTAAAGCAAAGTTTATACTTGAAATTAATAATAAAGCTCTAATAGTTCCATCTTTTAAGACAATAATATTTTCCTTGATCTCAGCAATATCTAAAAATTCCTGAGTAGCCACTTTAATTTTCTTTTTTTTTGACATAATTTTATTTTTTTTCACCTTTATAAACTCCCTGGGTATCCACCATTAAAGTTAATTCACTCAAACGAGACCTAGAATAAACTGCCTTTTCAAATTCTACCTTTTTCTGACCTTTTACTAAATCCTCTAAATTGGGGTCTTTAAAATCATTTTTAATATCAATATTCCAAATCCTTAAATTTGGCCTTTTGCTGGTCTGTATAAAATTTAAGACAAAATAATGGAAAGCTCTTCCATTAATTTTAGCAAAAGCAAATATCCCGCATACAGTCATAATAAATATAGCACTGATAACAAATGGCCAAAACCTGAGTATCTTGTAAAGTATGCCGACGAAAATACACCCAGCCAAAAGTATTATAAACTGTCTAGCCGTAATCGCTCCGATTACCTTTGATTCAACCTCAATGAATTGGGGAACTGTAAAAGTTCTAGCCATAAATTAATTAAAATTAATAATATTTTAAATCATTATTTAAATCCATAATGCTTTCAAATTCATCTTTTTCCAGATAATCATTTTTTTCTTTTTCTCTTTTCTTTATTATATCATCTATAGATTTACTGTAAACTATACTTTCATTTCCCATGTTTAGGTAAATTCTATTTACCGGACTCTGTCTCCAAGCCTGAACACCTTGAACTTTTCGATAAAAAAACTTTTTTTCCAAATTGCTTATTTTTTCTTTTATTTTTTCAATTCTATTCCTTGGATTATCGCCCAGCCTCCTAAAAGTAAAGAGATCCATATATTTAAGCTCGCTAATAGGATTGAGAAGTTTTGGAGGTTTTTTAATATCGTTTATCTTTTTCTTAAATCCAAAAATACTATCTTCTCCTCTTTTTATTTTCTTGTCTTGCTTTACAATATCGTCATCTTCTTGAGAAAAATTTTTAATAATACCTTCTTTTTCCTTTTGCTTTAATCCTTTTATTGATTTATCATCCTTATTCTCTTTTTTTTCAAGAACTTTTTCATTTTCTTTTTTTAATACTTTCTGAATACCATCTCCATCTTTTTTTTCTTTATTATCCTCCATCCTTGTTTTCAAAACCTCTTCTAAATCATGATCATCCTCCCTTTCTTCTATCTTTTTTTTGTTCTTCATTAAATTATTAAAAGATTTTTTTAAAGACGACAAATCGTAATCAATATCCCTATTTGGCAAATCCTTTAAATTTAAGCTTTTCTTTTTCTCTGCCACCTTCTTTGATTTATCTGGTTTATCGTAATAATTTTTAGAAGGTAGGTCAGGTCCACCTAAATTAACCTCTTCATCAAAATCAAAAATACTATCTTTTTTATTTTGCCCTGTTTTATCTTCCTTCCCCATTCTAGGCTTATCAAATAATTCTTTGTTTTCTTTTTCCTTATTTTTTAACTCATGGTATTTATCAGATAATAAAACAGTATTGTCAACTACTTTTTCACCTAAACCAAGACCGCCCTTATCAAAATCTTTACTAAGAGCATATTTTGTTTTAGCTTTATTTCTTATGCCTTTCAAATAAGTTAATAGTATCTTTCTGAACCTATCCTCAGAAGCCTGACTGCTAAAATTCAATTCACTCTCTTTGATTATTTTTTCTAGTATTTGATTAAATTCTTCGTTACGTTCATTTTTACCACCCCCACTCTCTCGATCCATTGAGGAGGCTATCTCTTTAATTTCTTTCTGCTCTTCATTAGAAAAAACGCTTGAGAGGTCTTCTTTTTTTTCAATCTTAACTAAATTTAATTCGTCATTTTTATGATTATAAGCAGGTAGTCTTTTTTCTTTATTAATTTTTGGTAAAAAAACTTCTGCCTCTTTTTTATTTTCAATTTCCTTTTCAACTGTCTCTATGCCTAAATAATCAGCTATATTGTAAAAAACTTGATCAGCCAAATCCTTCTTTAAGGCTTCAGCCACTCCAATATTAACAAAAAAATCCTCCATTAAATAATAAACCAAACTGTTCCAGGGCACTTCTTTAATAATTATTTTTATAATCAAAGGAACTAGGTCTAGCCCATATTTGTTTTCTAATTGAGATATCTTGTCGATGATTTCTTTATTTGAAACTTTTTTCCTCAAATCAATAGGTAGGTTCTCAAATTTTTCTAAATAACTAAGCATGGTTTTTATAATTACTCTTTCTTTAAAAATTTTTTATCCTTTTTTATTTGTTTTTTTAAATCTTCTTCAGTTAAAAATTTTCCTATATTTCTAATTTTTTTTATTACTATTACCTTCAACTTCTTTGTATAAAAATTTCTTATTTTTTCTTCTATATAAACTTCTAATGAAACTTTATCTGAAAATGTTTTTTTTGGACCAAAATGTATTAAGCATGGATATTCTTTCTTATTAATTAAAACTTTTCCTAAATAAACTCCAAATTCTAGTTTTACTCCCGAATAATTAAGATTTATAGTCGGAAACCCCAGTTTAAAACCTCTTCCTTCTCCGTCCGCTATCTCAGCTTCAAAGCTATTCATAATTATCCGTTTAACATTTCAACCATGGCCATGGCTGCTTCATATCCCTTGTTTCTTTTATTATCACCTGACCTATCTTTAGCCTGTTTTAAATTATTAGTAGTAATAACTCCAAAAGTTATAACAATATTTTCTTCAATCATTACTTTTAAAACACCTTCCGTTACTGCCTTGGCAACAAAATCAAAGTGAGGTGTCTCACCTTTAATTACAGAACCAAGAGTTATAATCCCGTCATATTTTTTACTTTTTGCCAAACGTAAACATTTTATAGGTATCTCGAACGATCCAGGAACATTATAAATATCAATATTTTTTCTAATAATTCCTGATTTTTCCAAAGCTTTAACCGCTCCGTCGGAAAGAGAGCCAGTTATTTCATTATTAAATCTTGCTCTAATTATGGCAATCTTTGTATTTCTCTTTTCTATCCTTATTGTAACAAATTTATTTGTTTTCATAAAATTATTTTTTCTTTATAAGTTGTTCCAAGTATCTGGCAATCATATCAATTTCCAAATTAACCAAGTCTCCCTTTTTTAATTTTGAAAAATTAGTAATTTCCAAAGTATGCGTTATTAAGCAAACTTTTACCCAATCTTTACCCGATTTGGCAATAGTTAAACTAACCCCATTAATACCAATACTTCCCTTAAAAGGCGTATATTTTATTAATTTTACTGGAACCTTTATTACCAAATCAGTATATTTTCCTTCTTCAATTACATCATCAATCCTACCGACTGCATCCACATGCCCCATAACAAAATGTCCGTCAATTCGACTATTTAGTTTCATTGCTTTCTCCAAATTTATCAAGTCTCCTACTCCAACATCGCCGAAACGAGTTAATCTTAAAGTCTCAGGCATTAACTCTACTGTAAAAATATTCCTATCTTTTTTAATAACTGTTAAACAAACTCCATCACAAGAAATACTGTCCCCTATTTTTACACCTCTTAAAAAATTATTAACTTCAATATAAAAAAATGTCTTCTTGGACCCTTTTTCTATTTTTTTCAATTTTCCAGTTGTTTCTACTATTCCTTTAAACATGTTATTCCATCTTTGATGATTTATAAATTTCAGGTTTATATGATTTTATTCTAACAATCTTTCCCCAAAAAACTTTATTTAATTCCTTTATATCTACTCTTTGATCATAGCCTAGAGCAATAATATCTGGCTTTTCTTTTTTTAAAATTAACATTTTGTTCTCTCCAT
>JAIOTG010000004.1 GCA_021106995.1 bacterium | reverse complement strand
TCTAGCTGTTGGCACTACTGGTGAAAGTCCTGTTTTAACCTGGAATGAACACAATTACGTTGTAGAGGTGGTTGCTAAAAATACTAAAAAAAAATGCTATTGCATTGCAGGAACCGGAAGTAACAATACAAACGAAACTCTCCTAGCAACCGAACGTGCCGTTGAAACAGGTGTGGACGCAATCCTTCTTATAGATCCATATTACAATGGACCAAGTTCCCTAGAAATCCGTAGAGAATATGTAGAGCCAGTTGCTCGCAAATTTCCATCGGTCCAGGTTATTCCGTATGTCATTCCAGGAAGAACAGGAACACAATTGCTCCCCGAAGACCTGGCAATACTTGCACAAAATTTTAAAAATGTCCGAACAGTCAAAGAAGCCACGGGAAAAATAGATAATATGAGATGGACCAGAAAATGCTGTGGTGATAAATACGTGATCCTGTCTGGAGATGATGGATTAACCTTTAATATAATGACCGATCCTGACATCAAAGCCGTCGGTGCCATATCAGTTATATCCAACATCACCCCGAGAGCATTAAATGTAATGATAAATTTATTAAATCAAAATCGATCTTCTGAAGCGATTGAAATTTTCAAAGCTCTTAAGCCCTTAATGGACCTTGTAACTGTAAAAACTATCGAAAAAACACCTTTTGGTAATGTGCAATGCCGAGCAAGGAATCCTTTAGCGATTAAAACGGCAATGAATATTCTTGGCATGCCATCCGGTCCTTGTCGGCGTCCCTTGGGAAAAATAACCCCTAACGGATTAAGCAAAGTCATTGAAACCTTGCGAAAAGTGTGGCATAGGAATCGTTGGGTATTAAAACCAATTGAAAATTTTTTTAATGTTAATGTCGAAGAGAGACTTTTCAGACCGAAATCATCCTGGACCAATCTCTATTACCAGGATTAATTAACAATTTTTTTCATAATTTCAAAAGCCCAGACTCTACATCTGGGCACTTTTTTTATTTAAAAATTAATATGTGCAGATGCATTACTTTTCACTAATTCTTCTTGTATCTAAAACACATCATTTACACCCAATAAAACAACTAAATCGCCTATCTCAACATTCTCCAATAAATATTTTAATGATTACTTTTATTAAATCTTCATTACCTATCCCCTCCTTATTTCTCACAATCTAATTTAAAATTTTTTTATAGAACAATAGTATCTGTTCAAACACTTAGTATAATAAAAACAAAAAAAACGATTTGTTTATCTAATCGTTTTTTTTTGTTTACAGGGATGCTTGACTAATATTAAATAATATAGTACTATATAAAGTCATCTGGTCATTAAAAACTAAACGGAACAAAAAATATAAGACAAGGAATTAAACAAAAAACTGAAAAAAAAGGGGGGCAGTAATGAGTTTCATTCCAAACGAGCCATATATATTTCAAAGCGGAAAGAATCAAGGGAAAGCGGTGAGCCAAGTTGCCATAAATAATTTTCCTTTACTTAAACACATGTATAGGAGAATAAACGAAACAGGAAGTAGTAAAAAAAATCGTCTTCACGTTCAACTTGAATGGCTCATGAAAAGAATCGCAAAAACAAAACCTAAAATGATTTGTCCGGTTTGCAAAAGAAATCCGGTAAAACTCATCTCTGTGTTAGGTAACGACAGATATGGATATTCTATATCCGAAGGTTTTGTCTGCTGCGAAGATAAAAAATGTAGGGAAAGACTTGAGGGGCTAGCCCTGGGAAGAAACAACCGATTCATCATAGCTGACTTTTCATCTGTTTCTATATTTAGAAACAAAACGGATCAAAGGAGAATGATTAATTTATTAAAAAAAATTTACGGTTTAGAAGGCAAGTTGACCAAAGAACGAGCATTTAATTTTTTTCTGGAGGGGTAATAATTGAAATTTATCAAAGATCTTGTAAAAAAGAATGGGGTATGTCCGTATTGTGCTAATGGTAGAGTTAAAAAGGCAAAATTTGCCTTAGTTATAAAAAACCCTGACTCTGAAATTTTCATTAATGATGCTTGGAGGGCTTGCAAAAACCCAAAATGCGTCAGCAATCTAATCAGTAAGGTGCGAGAAAACCAAACGCACCAACTTGTTCCGATTTAAAGTCCAGAGCCCGCCACTATGTCGTTTGACAGAAGGCGGGCTTTTTATTTTCCCTTAATTGATTTTATTTTTTTAATTTGTTAAGATAATATAACTTTTTAATCAGGAGGGGAAAAAGCTCTTTATTTTTATAAATAAATTAATTATATGGACAAAGAAAAATATAAAAGGCCAAGCTGGGATGAGTATTTTATGAAAATAGTTGAAGTAATTAGCACTAGAGGTACTTGTGACAGAGGAAGAACTGGGTGTGCTATTGTTAAAAATAACAGAATAATCTCTACGGGATACGTGGGCTCCCCTATTGGACTAGCTCATTGCGATGAAGTTGGACACGAAATGCATACGGTAACTCATCCAGATGGACACAAAACTCGTCATTGCATTAGAACCACTCATGCCGAACAAAACGCAATCTGCCAAGCAGCTCGTAGTGGAATTTCCCTAGAAGGCGCAACTCTTTATATTAAAATGACTCCTTGCTATGTTTGTGCTAAAATGTTAATCAATGCAGGAATAAAAAGAGTGGTTTGCGAAAAAGACTATCATGCCGGAGAAAGAAGTAAACAAATATTTGCAGAAGCCGGAATGCAATACAATCTTTTAAACAATGAAATGACTACCTATGAAGATATGGAAGTAAAAGATGAAATTATTGATAAAAACGATGATTCACAATTAAATTTTATTAACCCTAATTAAATAGAATATGTCAGCAAATATTTTTATATACGACGAATTTAATCCAGAAGACACTGCTATGATGCAGGCTCTTTATTCTAGAAGCCCATTAAGTGTAACTGAACACGTTGAAAAAGTAAAAAACGCCGGATCAGGAAAATTTATGGAAAAATTCTATGTTCAATATGGACACAAAAGCATTGCTGACTGCGGAAGCACCACTATCTTTATAGAAGGAATAAGTATGCTTGGAGATAAAGCAATCCAAGATTGGCCTTTATACTCTGGCCAAGAAACTAGCACCAGATATATAAACATGTCGAAACAACCAATAGTTGACCCGATAAATACAAAGGAGTCTAAAGATATTTTAAAAAAATGGATGAACTTTTATGTTAATAATCAAGAAAATGTCAAAGAATATTTAAGAAAGAAACATCCCAAAAAAAAGGATCAAGAAGAAAGTGTTTATGAAAAAACAATCACTGCTCGCACCTTTGATATAATGAGAGGCTTCCTACCAGCCGGAATAACCACTCAATTAAGCTGGCACACAAATTTAAGACAAGCTAAAGATAAATTAAGCCTGCTTAGGCACCACCCCCTAAAAGAAGTCAAAAGAGTAGCTGAAAATATTTACTCAAATCTTCAAGAAAAATATCCCAATAGTTTCAGTCACAAAAAATACGAAGACCAAGAAGAATATCACAATTATATTGGAAAAAACTACACATATTACATAAAAAAAGAAGTAGAATCTGATTTTAGTTATTCTAGTAATATTGACGCGCAAGAATTAAACAAATATAAAGACCTTATTCAAAAAAGGCCTGAAAAAACAAATCTTCCTCACTTCTTAACTGAATTAGGAAATATAGTTTTTGATTTTACTCTTGATTTTGGATCTTTTCGCGATATTCAAAGACACAGAAATGGGACTTGCAGAATGCCGTTATTAACAACTGAATTAGATTTTAATTCTTGGTACTTAGAACAATTACCAGAAGAAACAAGAAAAAAAGCTAACATCCTTATAGAAGAACAAACAAAAAAAATTAAAAATCTAGACACTAATAATAACTACAAACAATATTACACGGCCATGGGCTTTAATGTAGCCTGTCGAGCCTCCTATGGTCTACCTGCAACAATTTACGTAATTGAATTAAGGGCCGGTAAAGCAGTCCATCCCACCCTAAGAAAAGTAGCTCACAAAATGGACAAAGCCCTACAAACTCTTTTTCCAGAAATAACCCTACATTCAGACCTAGAACCAAGTTCGTGGGATATTAAAAGAGGCTCTCAAGATATAATAGAAAAATAATATGGATAAAGAAAAAAAGATAATCGGACTAGTCGGGCCAATGGCTTCGGGTAAAGGTACTATAGCAAAATATTTAAAAGAGAAAAAGGGGGCCGAAGTTTTTAGATTTTCAACACCCCTAAGAGACGTTTTAAAAAGATTACATGCAGACATAAGCAGAATCAATATGCAAAATATCTCGAAAGCTTTAAGAGAATCTTTAGGTCAAGATTTATTAGCAAAAGTTATAGCCAAAGATGTTGAGGATAGTAATAAAAAAATAGTGGTGGTTGATGGTATTAGAAGATGGGATGATATTAAATATCTAAAAGATAAAAAAGGTTTTACTTTAGTGGCGATTAATGTAGATTCTAAAATTAGATATGAAAGAATGGTCAAAAGAGGTGAAAATGAAGGTGATAACAATAAAACTTATGAAGAATTTTTGTCTGATCACAAAAAAGAAACGGAACTTACAATACCAGAAATTATGAAACCAGCTGATGAAACAATAAACAATAACAGCGACTTGAAAAATCTATACAATCAAATTGATAAAATAATTAACGAATAATATGAGTCAGAAAGGGAAATTTATAGTAATTGATGGAACAGATGGTTCTGGAAAGGCAACCCAAGCTAAACTTTTAATAAAAAAATTAGAGAAAGAAAATTACAACGTAAAAAAAATTGATTTCCCGCAATATGGAAATAAATCTGCTGGTTCAGTTGAAAAATATTTAAACGGAGAATATGGAACAGCCGAAGAAGTGGGCCCGTTGATACCATCAATTTTTTATGCAATTGATCGTTATGACGCCAGTTTTAAAATAAAAAAATGGCTAAAAGAAGGTAAAACAGTAATTTCCGACAGATACATGTCGGCCAATATGGCACACCAAGGATGTAAAATTAATGACAAAGAAAAAAGACAAAAATTTTTTAACTGGTTATATAAACTTGAATTTGATTTATTTAAAATACCAAAACCAGATATAAGCATAATACTTCACGTAGACTCGGAAATAGCCCAAAAATTAGTAGACAAGAAAGGTTATAGGGACTACATAAAAGGCAAAAAGAGGGATATACATGAAGATGATATAAAACATTTAAAAAAAGCAGAGGGTGTGTATGCCGAAATCGCTAAAACTTCAAATCATTTTAAATTCATTGAATGTACGAAAAATAACCAAATAATGGCAAAGGACGAAATTACTGAAAAAATTTATAAAGAAATTAAAATAATATTAAAATAATATGACTTTTGAAGAATACCAAAAAAAATCAAGACAAACCGCAATTTATCCTGACAAAGGGAATAACTACATCTACCCCACCCTGGGTCTATCTGGCGAGACTGGAGAAGTGGCCGAAAAAATAAAAAAAGTTATAAGAGATAAAGATAGAAAAATGGATGATGAAACCAGGCTTGCCTTAAAAAAAGAACTAGGAGATGTTTTATGGTATTTAAGTCAATTATCAACTGAATTAAATTTAAAATTAGAAGATGTAGCAGAATCTAATATAAAAAAACTTTTTAAAAGAAAAGAAAAGGGCAATCTCCACGGGGAGGGAGACAACAGATAATATTTTTAAGGGGGGTGAAAATGAATTATACATTAAAGTTGCCACAAAAACTGTGTTCATTTACGATATTTTTTTTCAGATTTATAATCTTTATTTTGGCTGTGACAAAAACTCATTTGGAAAAAAAATTTCCCAAAAGAAAAAAACCAAAATTTTTTATGAAATATATAAAACTGTTTGTAGAAATAATTTTATATACTTCTATTATAATTAAAAGGAGGATGCGTCTGATTAAAATATCAAAAAAAACAACATAAATCCAAAACCAAGCCGGAGAAATACCGGCTTTTTTATTTATAATTGAAGTAAAAATATATATATTAAAATATATATTTCTTGCTTTTTGGCTATTTTTCTTATATTATAAAAACATAATTATTTAATAAAACAGTAAAAAATGAAAATAAAGAAAGTAATAGGGATTATTGGAGAACAAGCCGGAGGTAAGGGCGCAGTTACTAATAATATAATAAAAAAATACGGGGGTTTTAGATTAAGGACCTCTGATTTATTAAAAAAAACCCTAGACAGTCTTCATTTAGAGTTTAATCGTAATAATTTAACTAAACTAGCCATAACTCTAAAAAACAGCTTTGGACAAGACATACTTATGAAAGCCATGCTTGATGATATGAAAAAAATTAATACTGATATCATAATTATTGACGGAATAAGAATGAAGGGAGATGACAAACCTTTTAGAGAC
>JAIOTG010000050.1 GCA_021106995.1 bacterium | reverse complement strand
AGATTTTTGAATATTAAATAAAGTTAGCTTGCGTAGTCTAAGAATTTTTTACAATTAATATCTCCGCATGTGCAAATAACTCTTTTGCCTTCTTTTTCGGTTTTACGATAATCTACGGTTATTTCTTCATCGGGCAATATTTTTCTAATAGCGGTTAATATAGGATTTTTTCTATTTATATCTAATTTTGAATTAGGATTGCATGAATGATTTACCCAATTAAGAATTTTATTATCTGATACATATTTTTTGTCGGCGATTCTAGCACACTTAGGGGTTGGTATAGTGTAAATTATATTCAATGGAATATGATAAAATTTGGTGTTTTTAGGTATAAGGTTTTTTGTAAATATACCATAACCATTTATTTTGCTTTTTATTTTGATAAGTTTAATATACATATTTTTTTCCTTTTTGAATAGTTTTACTTAAACGTTTTATTAATTTTGACAATAATTTAAAAATATATTATATTGTAAAATTGATAAAAAAGTTGATAAATAGAACCTTAAAAAGGAGGGTGGCATAATGAAAAATTCTTTATTTTTACTGGTGGTAATAATCATATTTTCACTTCAATCCGTAACTGCCGAAGCTGTTTCCGAAAAATTTATAATGAAATACATTAATCAAAATGTGGAAATTGGCTATAAACCAAACAATATTTCTTTAAGCGGATTAATTTCCAAGGTAGAACGAATTGTAATGCTTGAATATGATGAAACTGAAAACTTATGTCTTATAGAAATACGTTATCGAGCAGGAATGGGAAGAGAGGGTTTGGCGGTCCAGATAAAAAAATATTGGGTTAGTCCCGACGTGATTGCTTTCCCTGAATTACATTAATAATTTCAAAAGGACCCATTTAATAAATTTTTTTCACGGAATCTAATATTTCGTGTTAAGTGAAGTTTTCCACACAAAAGCCTTGGATATCTCTGAGGCTTTTTTTCTTCGTTTAAATTTGGGTGTTTAGTGGGGGTATTAAGGGTAATTTCAGCTAATCAGTGTTGTATGATGTTTTAATTTAATTTGCGACGTGACCAAAGGGTGGTACTTTGTGATTTTTTTTAGATTCATAAATTTTATCCGTTGAAAGTTTTACACGTATATCATTGTATATATTTTTATGATCTATGGTTGAATCTTTTTTAAGGCTAAATTCATAAATTTCAGAAGGATCAAGTTTTTTTGGTAAACTTATTTCATTAATAATGTGTTTTTCAGTATTGTCATCAATTATCCAGACATGAGTTACGGAAACAATATCAGTTTTACTAAGATTTTTTATTTTAACAAAATAATGAGATATTTTTTGTGGATCATCTAGAAAAAAAGCTTCATGCACTGAAACCCTAATAACCTTTCTAAAAGAAAATTTATCAAATATCCATGATATAGGTGCTAAAAGTATTTCTATAGTATTTATTAAAGCAAATTAAATTAAAATTTTATATAACGTCTTGTTTATGCGAATTTGTTGTTTTTTTATCCCGTCTAGGCGGGATTAGTCAGAAAATTTTCAAGAATATGCTAGCATAAACTTTTATGCCAACATGGTGCATCTTAAGTATTATTATATCTTTATTCTAACAAGAAAATGCTTATATTTGCAAATATAATTAAGAGTTTAGCTTTTCTTGCAGAGGTTTTATAAAGTTGAAGAAATTTTCCATATTTTCTTCACTGATTGATTTGCTGGCTGGGAGTTTTTCGTTTAGGGGATTTATTTTTATACCGTTTTTAATCATTTCGAAATGAAGGTGAGGTCCGGTTGAGAGTCCGGTTGAGCCAACATATCCGATTATTTGGCCTTGTTTTACTTTTTGCCCAGGGGACACTATAATCTTTGATTGGTGGGCATAGCGGGTAGTATAAGTTGAATTATGTTTTATGGCAGTAATATAGCCATAGCCGACTGAGCTCCAGCCTGCCGAGGTTATAACTCCATCTCCAACTGATCTAATAGGGGTGCCGATTGCGGCTGCATAATCAATTGCCATATGAGTAGAAGTAAACATTTTAAATTTAGCTAAATATCTAGGTCCTTGAGTGTAGCCAGAGGAAATGTATTTATAAGAAACAGGTGCCTTTAAAAACATTTTTTGAGCTGATTCTCCTTTTTCATTAAAATATCCTTGATTTTCTTCTGATTCTTCATAATAATAAATCTCGTATTTTTTTTCTCCGCTCATATATTGAGCTGCTAGAATTCTGCCAGGCATTACATATTCTCCGTCTAGGTACCTTTTTTCATAAAATAGTTTAAAAGAGTCTCCTTTTTGTGTTTCCATAGCAAAATCAATAGTCCATTGGAAAGCATCAGCGAGTTCAATAATAGTTTCATCATCAAGTCCGTTATTTATTGCGGCTTCATACATGGAAGTTTCAATTGACCCACCGTCTAGAGCTTCTCTCACTTCATAAGGAATTTCTTTTACTTCAATATTCCATTTAGGTCTTGAAGTGCTGGTGCTTGAAGTGCTTATGTCTGTCTGGTTGTTTTTTTCTACTATTAATTCTTCTTCACTGTTAATTTTATATTTTAATTTTTGTAAAACATTACTTTTATCAAAATAAAGATCTAGGAAACGACCTGCTCTTACCTGGGAAAGGTCGTATTTGTCCTTGCCTTCTTCATATATTTCTATAGCCTCAGAATAGGCTACCCCAGCTTCTTCCATTAATTCGCAATAAACTTTACCCGCTTTAACTTCAACTTTTTTGTTTATTAGTTTATCTTTTTCCTCAATTTGTTTTTCTGCGATGTTTTCGTTCGTATTTTCTTCAGGAAAAGCTTTTGAGTCTAGTTTGTTATAGAGAAAAACAGCAGAAAGCACTATAAAAAAAACGATAATAATCGCAAATATTAAGTAAAATATTTTTTTATTCATAAAAAGTAATAAAATAAATTATAAATATTTATCATTATAGAATATTAATTTAATGAATTCAACTAAATTTGTCAAATTCAGCTTCTTATGTTATAATTAAATTTATTTTAAAATTATTTTCATCAATTTAATGCATAAAAATAAAAAAATAGATTTTATAAAAGCTTATCATAATCTAGAGGAGAGTCTGGGTAATATTAGTTTTGGAAAAAAGAGAAGAAAGAGAGAGAAATTGGTTATCTTTTTAAGACTTTTTACTTACCTAATATTTATTTTTTTAGTGGTGTTGATGGTGATCGGTTTTTATGCTCTTTTAAATATTAGATCAGTTTATAGCGAGGCCATGGAGGGGAAGGATTATATTAATCAATCTTTAGGGCTTATAAAAGAAAGAAAGTTTAGCCAAGCAGATGTTTATGCTAGAAAAGCAGGGGGAAACTTTAAAAATATAGAAGAAAATTTGAGTAATTGGCAAAATAATTTTTTTATAGAAAGATCACCTTTTTTAAATGACCAGATAAGTGAATTAAATACTTTATCAGAGTCAGCTTTTATTTTAAGTAAAAGTTTAGCTAAGATAACTAATGTGGGAGTCGATTTGGAGAAAATATTAGGTAAAGATGAAGATTTAAAATTCTCTCAATTTAGTGAAGAAGAAAAAGAGGAAGTCTTAAAATTGATATATGAGTCAAGGCCTCAATTCACCGGACTTAGAGCTAATATAAATTTAGCTTATTTAAAATTAGATAAAATAAAATTCAGCCCTTTCTTGTTTTCTCTTCAGGAGCGAGTTGATCAGATAAAAGATAAGCTAAAAAATATGGAAGAGCTATCTGATCAGATGATAAATTTATTTTATCTCACTCCCAGGCTGGCTGGCTACCCGGAACAATCTAATTTTTTAGTTTTATTTCAAAATAGCAATGAGCTTCGTCCAACTGGCGGATTTCTCGGTACTTATGGAATTTTGAAAGTTAAAAATGGGGAGATTATAAAATTTGATACTCATGATATTTATCACATGGATATGCCAGTGGAGGGTGTTTTAGAAATAGAGCCTCCTTTAGAGATAAAAAAATATTTAAATGATAAATGGTATATGCGTGATGCTAATTGGTCTCCTGATTGGCCTACTTCTGCAAGGAAGATTGAGTGGTTTTATCATGAAGAAGATAAATTGTTACCTCTAAAAAATAAAGTAAATGATTTTGAGGGGGAGTTTGATGGAGTTATAGGAGTTACCCCTGAATTAGTGACTGATTTATTGTCTTTAGTCGGACCTGT
>JAIOTG010000009.1 GCA_021106995.1 bacterium | reverse complement strand
GGAAAGTCCCAGCAATATCACAATTCCAATTTACAGTAGAAAACAAAGTTCTTGGAATATTTTTAAGCAGGTTTATTTTATATACTATTGTAGGAATATTTTTAGCGGTTATATTTATCTTTATAGGCAAATTTATAAATAAAAAAAGAAAAAGTAGATTTGAAGTCCATGATTACGCTGATATTAAAAAAGAAGAAAGAATTTTTTATGAATTAATTAGTGATATCATTATGCAAATGAGATATCAATACGGCAAAAGAGCTATTGAGCTTGCCCAAAAGATAGAGGGTTTAATTGTCGATGATGAATCAGGGAAGGTTTTGGATATTAATAAAGATCCGGCTGAAATCGTGTCTTTATTAATGATTTATTATAAAAAAGAATTTGGGAAAAAGGCTGATTTTATTTCAAAAAGAATTGATAAAAAAGGAGCTGGTAAGGATTCGGAGGTTAATAAAAATATAAATATGATTAAAAAATATTTTTCTGAATAATATTAACTAATTTAAGTTTTAATAAATAAATTCGTAACTATGAAAAAAATATTGATAGTAGATAATGACAAAAACATTACCCAAACTATAGAGGCAACCTTAAAAACTAATAAGAAGTATAAAACTAAAATTATAATGAGCGGTAAAGAAGCTTTGGAGGATATGAAAAACAATGCTTATGATTTAATTTTATTAGATTTAATGATGCCTGAGGTTAGTGGAATAGATGTATGTAAAAAAATGGTGAAAGACAAGGATCTTAAAAAGGTCCCGGTTATTATTGTCTCAGCTTTACCGGTTAGTTCTCCTTCTTTTCAAAAATCTCAAGATAAATTCAATGAACTTGATGTTGTTAGAGATGTTTTGGAAAAACCTTTTGAAATAGATGACCTTTTAAGTAAGGCTAAAAATGTATTAGGCGAATAGTCTGTCTAAAAAAATAATTAAGATTTATGCTTATAAAATAAGCTGTGTTTGAATTAATTTAAAAATTTAATGTTTTTTGATGTAGATAATTTTAAGAAAGATTATGCCGTGTTAAAATATTTAATAATATTTTTGTTAATATCTTTAGGTATTTTAACAATTTTTTTGTGGCTTGCTTATTTTGAAGTTTCTAGCTCTTTTGATATAGGGTCTATTTTTTTTAAATCAACATATTTAATACTAACAATCTCCTCTTTTTTAATAGTTTTAAAAATTAATATCAGGACGCTTGTTTTAGGTCGGATTTTTGTAACATATTCTTCTTTGGATAGTTTATTAACAGAATTGAAAAATACTCCAGATTTATCGCGATTTTATATAGAGGGCGAGATGATTACCTTGTCTTTACTTTTTATTGGAATGGGATTTTATTTTGCGGTTTTGGAAGATAAAAATACAGAGGAAAAATTAAAAAAAAGCGAAGAAAAATATCACCAAATATTTGAATCTTCCCCTGAGCTTATCGTATTTTTAGACAAAAAAGGAAATTTAATAACTGTTAACAAAAGGTTTACTGATTGGTTGGGTTATAAAATTGATAATTTTTTAGGCAAGAATATAAAAGAGTTTGTTTTTATTTCGTCTAAAAGTAGAGCTAAGGCTATAAAGAATTTTTTAAACAGGGTTGATGGTAAAGATATAAGTCCTTATGAAATAGAGCTTTTAGATAAAAATAAGAGAAAATTTTTTGGAATGTTTTCGGCTACTGTGGTTAAGAATAAAGAAGGTGAGGCTTTGGGAGATTTAGTTATGATTTCTGATATTACGAGAAGAAAAAGAATTGAAAAAGAGATAAAAAATTTAAAAGAATTAGACAAAACTAAAGATGAATTTTTGAACGTGGCTGCCCATGAATTTAAGAGCCCTTTGTCGTCAATAATCGGGATGGGGCAAATTTTAGAGAAGAGTAAAAATAAATTATCCAGTGAGCAAAAAGGATATTTAAAAGTAATTATAAAAGAATCCTTGAGACTTAATTGGGTTGTTAAGCAAATTTTAACTGTGACTAGATTCGAGACTGGAAAAGCTGTTATTGAGAGGGAAGTTTTCGATTTGGAAGAGTTTTTAGATTTTTTAATTCCAAGCTTAGAGCCACTGGGAACTAGAAATAATTCAAAGATAAAATTAACAAAAACCGGTAAAAAGCTAAAAATTGCAGCAGATAAAAGCAGAATTTCTAGTGTTATGTATAATTTAGTTGAAAACGCCGTAAAATATGGCAAGGATGATCAGATAATAGAAATAAAACTATCTAAATTAAAAAATGATGTAAAAGTTGAAGTTATTGATCAGGGAGAGGGTGTTCCAATACAATTTCAAGATAAACTTTTTGTTAAATTCGGGCAACTGGAAAATTATCTGCGTAGGGCTCATGAGGGAATTGGCCTAGGTCTTTATATTTGTAAAATTGTTATAAATAAGATGGGCGGTGAAATCGGTTTTAAAAATAATGAAATTCAGGGATCTAATTTTTATTTTTCTCTTCCTTTAAAAAAATAAATTTTAAAATAAAAACAAGGCCCAAATTAAGGGCCTCGTTTTTATTTATTTAGCGATTATTTTTTTAGTTCTTTTTTCCCTGTAAAAATATTATAAGCTTCCTTGGGAGTATAGTTGTACATGGAAATTGCGGAAATTGCGTTAGCCATTCTTATCGCCTCATCCAGAGGTCTTTGATAAATGTTTCTTCCTGTTGCATTACCCATGGTTCCTGAAATATTTATTTGATCATATAAGTTTTCTAAGAATTTTTTAGGGTTTTTCTTTGAACCTCTAACACATATTACTTTGGTTCTTCCAGCGGCTGAGGTAACTTCTCTAAATTTCTTAGCTATTTGTTTTTGATTAGGTAGATCGTAAGGATAGTAAATTTTAACAAAATCAGCTCCTAGAGTGAGCGCTACTCCAGCTCCACCAGCTAAAAGGTGTATGTTATTTTTTTCATCTTTATTTTTAATTGCTTTACCTCTTGGGTATATCCATATAACACTAATAAGGCCCTGACTATGAGCTTTGTAGATGATACGAGATGCTTGGCCAAACATATCTGCTTCAAAAGAACTGCCAATATAAACCGTATAGCCAACTCCTATTATATTTAGCCCTGATTTTTCTTTAAAATCTTGTATCAGATCCATAGGGAGCCAACGATTACTAAATGGATCTTGAAATTTTTCAGGCATTAAATTAGTTTTTGAGTTTATTTTTATTAAATATGGAATATTTGGATAGTCCATACCATATTTTGCCATCATGCCCACTTGTGTAGCAAAAACTCCAATATGAGCTTTATCTGCTATTTTAAAATAATGTTCAGGATCAGCCACTTCTTCAGGGATTCCTTTTCCTACAAAATCACTGTTTAGATGTTCTACTTTTTGATCTCCAGCAAACATCATCATTTTCCCTGTTCCCCTGGTGGCAGTTTCGTAGTTTTTTACATATTCTTCTCGTTTGTTTTTGGGCACCGTTAGAGGTACTTTTATTTGTTTTGTCATATTTTTAAAATTATTTGAATTATGTTATAATATCTAATAATAAAGTAATTTTTAAAATTATTTATATTATAGCATACTAAAAAAAGATAAAAAAGTTTTTATGAAGGAGAAATATAATCCAGTAGTTTTGGTGATTTTAGATGGTTGGGGGGAGTGGAATAATGAAAAAGGTAATCCGGTTTTTAAGGCTAAATTACCCACATATGAGAAGTTAAACAAGCATTATCCTAAAATGCTTTTGCAGGCATCAGGAATGTCTGTTGGACTTCCTTGGGGAGTTATGGGTAATTCTGAGGTTGGTCATCAAACTTTAGGGAGCGGTCAAATCGTTTATCAATTTTTACCTACTATAAATGCTTCTATTGCCGATAATACTTTTTTCTCTAATGAGGTTTTATTAAAAGTATCAGCTTGGGTTAAAGAAAAAAAGAGCGATTTACATTTAATTGGTTTAGTTAGCGATGGAGAGGTTCATTCCAGTATAGATCATCTAGTTGCTCTTTTGGTTTTTGCTAAACAACAAAATATTAAAAATGTTTATATACACGCTATCACTGACGGAAGAGACACAGCTCCTAAGAGCGCTAAAAAGTATTTAAGCTCTTTACAGGATAGTATTGACGAAATTGGTATTGGTGAAATAGTTAGTATATCAGGAAGGTATTATGCAATGGATCGTAATAATAACTGGGATAGAATAGAAAAATCATTTTTAGCCTTTGTAAAAGGTGAGGGAGTAAAGGAAAAAAATATAGCCGATGCCATTAACAATCAATATAAAAAATGCAATAGCGATGAATATATTGAGCCGATAGTTTTGTCTGATAATAAAGGCCTACCTAAGGCTTTAATAAAAGACAATGACGCTGTTATTTGTTTTAATTTTAGAAAAGATAGATCAAGACAATTAGCTAGAGCTTTCAGTGTTAAAGATTTTAATGAGTTTGGCAATTTAACCCCTCCTAAAAATATTAGATTTATAGGTTTTAATGAGTATGAAAAAGATTTAGGTCTAGAGGCTGTTTTTAGTCAGCAAAAAATAACGACGCGTCTGGGAAAAATTTTATCTGATAATGGAAAAAAACAATTAAGAATGGCAGAAACAGAAAAATTTGCCCATGTAACTTATTTTTTTAACGGTGGTTTGGAGAAACCCTTCAAAGATGAAGATAGAGTGGTAGTTCCTTCTAAAAACTCTCCATCTTATGCTGATACTCCCGAGATGAGCGCTAGGGAAATAACTGATAAGTTATTAAAAGATGTTGAAGGGGAAAAACATAATTTTATTTTAGTTAATTATGCTAACCCCGACATGGTTGGTCACACTGGTAATTTTAAAGCTGCCGTTAAAGCCCTTGAATTTGTTGATAAATGTTTGGGTGATTTAGTAAAAAAAGTTTTGGAGAAAAATGGGTGTTTAATCGTAACCGCTGATCATGGTAATGTTGAGGAGATGGTTAATTTGTATTCGGGCCAGATAGACACGGAGCACTCTACTAATCCCGTTCCTTGTTGGTTAATTAATTCTGATAATTATATAGAGAATAAAAAGGAAGGGGAAAAGGTAGAAATAGAAGGGATGTTGGTTGATATAGCCCCAACTATTCTGGATTTGTTTAATATTGAAAAATCTCCTGATATGACGGGGAGAAGTCTTCTTAATAGTTTTGATAGTAAAAAATAATATAACCCTATTTACATTTTATTTATAAGGATTAAAATATAAATTGTAATGATAAGAAAATTACTGACAAAAAAAATAGACAGTATAACTCTGGCAGCCACATTAGTGGCTTTTTCTTCTTTAATTAGCCGTTTTTTAGGAATTTTTAGAGATAGAATTTTGGCTGGAGAATTTGGAGCGGGTGACATTCTTGATGTTTATTACGCTGCTTTTAGAGTGCCTGATTTGATGTTTAATTTATTGGTGATGGGAGCTCTTTCGGCTGGTTTTATTCCCATTCTTTCTTGTTTGATAAGAGAGACGAAGTGTGGTGAATTTTTTAATAGGAAAGAGTCTAAAAATAGAGAAGCTTGGAATTTGGTAAATAATCTTTTAAATCTTTTAATAATTGCCCTTTTATTTTTATCTGTTTTGGGAATTATTTTTGCACCTTTTTTAGTAAAATTAATAGCTCCTGGCTTTTCTCCTGAAAATAAGATTATAACTGTTAATCTTACTAGAATTATGCTTTTATCCCCGATCTTTTTAGGAATTTCTAGTATTTGGGGAGGAATTCTCCAGTCTT
>JAIOTG010000093.1 GCA_021106995.1 bacterium | reverse complement strand
GAAGTCCTTCTAGGGGTCATTCCAGAAGTAATTATAGAAGACGTTAAACATTTATCAGATATCTTTATATACAAGTAAATAATCAAAAAATTACTTTCATGAGAGGTTATTCTTGGAATAATCTTAATAAGTTCTTTGCAGCCCTCTAAGAATTTGTGGGTGAAGAATGGACACACTAATTTAAGATTAGTTTAATGTTTATTGTGCATAGGCAAGCGATATAGATCTTACACCATTAGGTGGATGACTCGGCTTAAGAGCTTATGAAGGGCGTGGCAAGCTGCGATATGCTTTGGGGAGGTGCATGCAACCTTAGATCCAAAGATTCCTGAATGAGACTTCTTATCATAAGATAATTCGTAAGAATTGGGAACGCGGGGGATTGAAGCGTCTTAGTACCCGCAGGAAAAGAAATTAATAAAGATGCCGTAAGTAACAGCGAGTGAAAGCGGCTCAAGGCAAACTGAATCCTTGTTAGTAATAATGAGGAGATGTGGTGTTATAAGAGTTGTATTGGATCCTAACTGGTTTGGCTGAAGTTTTTTGGAACATGACACTATAGAGGGTGATAGTCCCGTAAGTCAAATTGGCAAGGATACTGCAATTTCTTGAGTAAGGCTCATTGGATATTGAGTCCGAATTTGGGAGACATCAACTTCCAACCTTAAATACTACTTAAGACCGATAGAGTATAGTACCGTGAGGGAATGTTGAAAAGAACTCGTGATAGAGAGTGAAATGTGCTGAAACCTAATGGTTATAGTAAGTTACGGCTTTTCGGAGTTGTAACGTACGTTTTGAATAACGGGCCAGGGAGTTTGTCTATGTGGCAAAGATAGGTTTAATCCAAACATATCTACAAAGAAATTAAAATGTCCGCAGTTTACGAGGGACAGGGTATTAAAGTGCCTTAAGTCACATGGATCATACCTGAAACCGATCGATCTAATCCTGGGCAGGGTGAAGTGGCAGAAATGCCATGGAGGTCCGCAGAGGTGCTACGTGCAAGTGTTCTTATGACCTGGGATTAGGGGTGAAAAGCCAATCGAGATCGGTGATAGCTGGTTCCTACCGAAGTTGGCCGAAGTCAAGCCTTGAAGGAGATAGTTATAATGGTAAAGCTACGGATTAAAGATTTTGGGGAGTAAAATCCTCGGTTTTTCGTCCAACTCAAAATATTATAACGTCGTAGATTTCAAGAGACGGGGGCAGGCGGTAAGCGTCTGTTGCGAGAGGGGAACAACCCAGACTGTAATTAAGGTCCCAAAGTTCTGATCAAGTGTTAAAGGGTGAAAGGTGTTATCAAGCTTAGACAGCAGGGAGGTTTGCTTAGAAGCAGCAATCCTTTAAAGAAAGCGTAATAGCTCACCTGTCAAGGTTGGTAGCCCTGAAAATGGACGGGGCTAAATCAGATACCGATATTACAGGCAATTTCTGAAAAAGAAATTTGCGGTAGGTAGGCGCTTTGCAAGGGTAGAAGTTTTTCTTTAAGGAAAAATTGACCTTGTAATGATGAGAATCCTGGCGGTAGTAGGATCTATACAGAGTGAGAGTCTCTGGTACCGAAAGGGCAAGGGTTTCTTAGCAATACAGTTTAGCTAAGAGTTAGTCGATCCTAACTGAGTACTTAATTAGTAACTCGGGAAAGGGAAACAGGTTAATAATCCTGTACTGCTTATGTACATATGGCAACAGAAATCTAATTTTCGACATTTCGGGCTAGACCAACATTTTTTGTCAAGAATGTTAACTATCATAACTCAAGGGAGTATTATAACGATGAGAACTTGAGTAAAGATGGTAATAGTAGTCTTATGGATTATTTGGTTGATGCCTGGAATCAGTGAAAAGAGAATTAGTTGGATCATAAGCATTCGTACCCAGAACCGGCACAGGTGCCCCTGGGTGAGAAGCCTAAGGTATGAGGGAGATAATCTAATTTAGGGAAATCGACAAATTGGTCCCGTGTCTTTGGTATAAGGGATCCCTGCGGTTGTATTCTTAATGAATGCGATTACAGGGTGCAATAACTAGGTGGGCCCGACTGTTTAACAAAAACTTATCCTTCTGCTAGTCTGCAAAGATTTGTATAGAAGGTCACATCTGCCCAGTGCCCGTACTTTAAACTTCAGTTCAATGGAGCTAAGAGCGGGTAAACGGCGGGAATAACTATAATTCTCTTAAGGTAGCGAAATGCCTTGTCGTTTGAATGACGACCTGCATGAATGGTGTAACGAGGTCCACATTGTCCCAAATTAGAATCCCCTGAACACACTATTCTGGTGCAAAGGCCAGAGACCTCTAGTGGGAAGCAAAGACCCCGTGGAACTTTACTACAGTTTATTGTTGTGGTGTGAGATTTGTTGTGCAGTATAGGTGGGAGTTGTTTGATGATTTGGACGTCAGTTTGAATCTAGACAAAAGTGAGATACCACCCTTCGAATTTTATATCACTAACTAAGTTTTTACTTAGGACATCATTAGATGGGTAGTTTGGCTGGGGCGGCACCCTGCTGAAACGATATCAGCAGGGCCCAAAGATCAGCTCAGGAGGTTTAGAAATCCTCTGTAGAGTGCAAGAGCAAAAGCTGGTCTGACTGTATTTTTAACAATATGAAATACAGCATGGAAACATGGGTCTAGCGAACCCTTATGTCCTCCTTGATGGGGGCTAAGTATGACAGAAAAGCTATCCCGGGGATAACAGAGTTGTCGCGCCTGAGAGTTCATATCGACGGCGCGGTTTGCTACATCGATGTCGGCTCGTCGCAACCTGGTTGTGCAGAAGCAGCCAAGGGTGGGGGTGTTCACCCATTAAAGCGGCTCGTGAGCTGGGTTCAGAACGTCGTGAGACAGTTTGTTCGATATCTACTAGAGGTGTTGGTGTCTGATAGGAAGGACTTTTTAGTACGAGAGGAACAAAAGTTCGAGGCCACTGGTCAATCGGTTATCTGGCAAGGTAGGCCGAGCAGCTACGCCTTATGGGATAAGAGCTGAAAGCATCTAAGCTCGAAACCCTCCTAAAAAAGAGACACTTGAAGTCCTCATAGAAGATGAGATTGATAGGATTGTGGTGTAAGCTTCGAGGTAACGAGAAGTTCAGCCAGCAATTACTAATAACTTCGCATTTTATATCGCTTGTCTATGTTTTCTTTTTTTAATTATTAATTAGTAGTAACAGATAGAAAGATTTATATAATATTTAATCTAATTAAAAGTATGGCAAATATAGGAAAAGCATATGGGTTTTTTGAATGTAAAGCTTCAAAAATAGAAATTGAATTAGAATTACCAAGTATTAGAAAAATTCTTGAAACACCATCAGCATTAGAACTTTCTTTAGTTGAAGATATGGATAATGTTAAAGGTGATGGAAAATTAACTGCTATTGCTCAAAAAGCTAAACAAAATGGCATAAATTATATGCTAGAAGTCAAATATCCTAATGTAACTAATAAAGATACTTCTGATGAATTAGCTAATATTTTAAATCAAGCATACCAATCAAATCTTTATGGAACAGGAGAACCATTTAATGGAGTAATTGTTTATGAAGAAAATGGAGAATATATTTTTAAGGAATAAAATTCATAACTTTTATAAACAGATAATTCTAATTAAATTTGTAGGTAAACAGATCAACTTTCGGTTGTATAACTGAGGAAAGTCCGTCCACCAATTTACCTTTTTTAGTTGCTTAAACGCAATAAAAAGGAACTGATAGCAAGATGCTATTTCCAGTAATGGAAGGCAACCGTTCAGAAACGAAACCACCTGTATTTAGGATGATGGTCGTGAAGGTTTTTGGCAACAGAAACTGAGTTAACCGCCTGACGTTTTTACAGGAAAGGATGAAACGACGAGCCCCTGTTGGTGCAAAGTCTTTTAGGCTGCTAAGTAGAATGTTGATAAAAACTTTCGATGAAAAAACATTAAGTTTTTGAGGGTTTTACAGAAGACGGCTTATTGTTTACCTACTTCTTTTATTACTTTATCTAAATCATTTATAGAAGAGATTATTATATTATTCATATCTAAAGAAATCTCTGGAGGAAATTCTTCATTTTTTAATAATTCTTTTATTCCTATTAATTTTTTTACATTACCTTTATTTTCTTGATGATTCCATTCCATATAACCTAATTCAGCAAATACCCCTGCAGATAAACCAGCACAAATTACTAAATCTGAATCTTTTACTAAACTTAATAACATATCATGCCAACTTTCTTTTTTTGTTTTAATATCTGCTTCTTCAAGATATTTCATATAAATTTTAGTTTCCCAATCATAATCATTTTCAGTATAAAGCATTTCTAGTTTTCCATTATTTTCTTTATACGAATCTCCTACTAATTTCAACATTCCAGCATAACCAAAAACTACGACTAAATCATGATTATTTTCAGCAATAATTTTTCCTATACTCTTTGCTATATTTTCTATTTCTTCTGAAGATTTTCCTGTTATTTTAGAGAATTTATTTAAGTTTGTTGGGCCTAGAATACTAATTTTCATTTTTTCTTTTTTTTCTTTTCTTCTTTAGTGTAGCCTTGCATAAATCCTTCTTCTTCAGGAGATATAGCATCTTCATCTTCCTGAGCCTCTATACCTTCTTCAGAATAAATATTTTCTTTACCTTTATCTTTATCTTCATACCAAGGTTCTTTAGAAAATTTTGACTTCTTTGCCATAATTTAATTAGGTTGTTAATATTTATAAAATTTATGTACGCATTAAAATTTGAGGTCTTGTAGTTAATTTTGAGTAATCTGGTCCATTTCTTTTTTCTAAAGTTAAATCAATGCTTAATCTTTTGGCTTTTCTTCTAGCTTGTCTAACAAACTTATTTAAACTTCTTCTTACATAATTTATATCTATTGCAGTTGTTACAGAAAAAGAAATAACAAATTCATTTTGTTTTTGATAAAATGATTGTTTAACAGATCCCAGGTTAATAAATGGTTCATAAGGATTTAAAATATATTGTCTATAAATTTCTTGTATTTCTCTATTTAATTCGGGAGATATTATACTTCCATTACAATTTAAACTAAAATTAAAATTATGTGAACTAACACCAATATAAGGTTTGGAATCATTTTCTATTAAATTTGCATCCCTTCTTAATATTCTCATATGATTTGTAATGTAAGATAAATTTATAAACATTAATTTTAATTCGAAAATATGAAAAACAAAAAGATTTGGATTTGGATAATTATTGTTTTTGTAGCTATATTAGGCTCTTGGGGCATAAAGGGTTATTATACTGGAAGTGCTGTTCAAGAACTTGGGGTTTATGATAACTTTGCTCAATGTTTAACTGAAAAAGGTGTTGGAATGGGGGGGTCTCCTATGTGTGGTCATTGTAAAGCACAAAAAGAATTATTTGGAGATTCTTTTCAATATATAGATTATCATGTTTGTGATATAGATGAATGGTGTGAAAAAAATAATTTAATAGGATATCCTTCATGGGCATTTCCTGATGGTGAAATATTATTAGGAAAACAAAGTTTAAAAAAACTGTCTGAGAAATCTGGTTGTGAATTACCATAAATTTATAAAATTATTTTTCTTAATTTTTAATAAAATGATGGGTATAATTGGAGGAGGACCAGCAGGAAGTTATTTAGCTAGTTTGATGAGTTACGATAAACCTGTTATCTTTGAAAGAAAATCAGAAATTGGTAAACCAATTCAGTGTACTGGAATAGTTACTAATTCTATTTATAGGGTACTTGATAAGATTGATGATAATGTTATATTGAATACTATTGATACTTTTAGAATTAGAGCTCCTAATGGAAAGAGTATTGATATAAAGTTAGATAAAGAAAATATAATTATAGACAGAACTAAATTTGATAGGTTTTTGTTAAAAAAAGCTATAGAGAATAATGCTGAAGTTAAATATAAACATAAATTTAAAGGTTATAAAATAAAGGGTAAAAAAATAGAAGCTTATTTTGATAATGGTAAAAAATATTTAATGAATTATTTAGTTGGGTCTGATGGTCCTAAAAGTAAAGTTGCTCAAGTTTCTGGAATGTATGGTAAAAGAGAATTCTTAGAAGGTTGGCAATCAAGAGTTAAAGGTAAATTTGATAAAAATGTTGTTGAAATATTTTTAGGTTTGGGTGAGTTTGCCTGGAGTGTTCCTGAGAATAGTAAAGTTTCTAGAATTGGGGTTATAGGTAAAAATTGTAAGAAAGAATACTTAAAATTAATTAGTAAGTATAAGGTTGTGGAAGATCAATCAGGTATAATTCCTCTTTATAATCCTAAACAAAAATTACAGAAAGGTAATATTGCTTTAATTGGG
>JAIOTG010000046.1 GCA_021106995.1 bacterium | reverse complement strand
TTTTCCCTGACGGTTGCCATTGAAGGGATATCCCTAATATTTGTCATTATATACAAACCAAAACAAAAAAAGGAGACCGTAAAATGGCTGAAAAAGAAACCGTAACGATCGTCGTTGTAAGACACCCGGAAAAAGATGGAGATAAAATCACAGCAAAGGGCGCAGAGCAGGCGTTTGCCGCAGCTCAAGCACTGAAAGAAGCTAATTACAGCTTCGACCGTTTATTTTATAGCGGAGCATACAGAACTCTCCAAAGTGGTTTCGTAATGGCGGCCGGCCTTCATCAATGCGAATTGAGACCAGAAGAGAACCAATGCCTCAATTTCGGAGCTGCAGTCCAGTCCGCCTACGACGGAGACAGCCAAGCATTCATTAATGAACTTACATCCATCAAAGAGATGGGCTATAAGACAATTTCTGAATGCTGCAAAGCCGGATCAAAACAATTCAATGAATACGTTGAAACCGCAGGAAAAAATCTGGGCGAGGGCATGATTGCTATCGCAAAAGAAATGATGCAAAATGGCCAAAAAACCGCTCTGGCGCTGAGTCACTCGCCGTATACTGAAACGGCGGTACTGAATCCGAAAAATACACCCATGGGACTCGGTGAATCAGATGCCATTGAATACGTTATTCAAAATGGTAAAATCGTATCCAGCAAACTCATCCCGGCCCCCATTACCGGAAAACCCCTCGTTTAATCCCCTCTCCTTTTTTAAACTGGAAGTTCAGTTGTTTACAAAAAACGACTGAACTTCCACCTTTCCCTAGATTTTTTCAAAAGAAAAGATTTGAGGAGATAAAAAAATCCCAGGATATTTTCCTGGGATTTTTTTTATTTATTAAACTATTTATTTTCTTTAATTTCTGCTACTTTTTTACTTCTATAACTCTCGGCCAATTCGTCCACTTTATCCCAATCCGCTTCGTATTCTTTTTTTTCTTTTATAGTAGTGCCATCATCTTCCATTCTGTAAATAACTATCTTTTTGTTTTCTTCTCCTTTACTATCAATATAATTCTCAACCTCAAATCCTTCTCCTGGCTGAAACATACCACCAATTACATCAGTATTATCAAAACCTATTTGCCCATTACCACTCTCATTTTTTACTTTTAAAATTTTACTTAATAATATTTCCTGATTTGGGCCATGAGTTACGCTCTCAACCTCAACATCATCCCCCTTTTCTAAATATTTTGGCATATTTGTGGCAACTTTTACTCTCCAGGCCATTCTCTCAGCCACTGTATTTTTTACATCATCAATTTTTTTATCATACAATATAGCATTTACTAATTCAGGTAACGATCTATTACTACCATCCTCTTTCTTTAATAATCTTTTTTTATCTTCATCTAACCAGGGCAGAGTATCTAACTCTTCCTTCTCATATGATTTAACCTCCTCTTTACCGGCACCATCAAGCATATATCTGACTGTCTCCCAAGTTCTATGATTAGGAGAATTAAATGACTTTTTAATTTTTTCCGCTCTTCCCTCTTGCTTGGAATTACAACCAATAACCTCAGCCTGCTCAATGCCTGCTTCATTTAAAGCATCAAAACTAAGACCAGTCTCTGGGTCTTTCTCAGGATTAGCATGACGTCTAAAACGACTCAAGACACGAACCTCCTCATCTCCCAACTCTTTTTTCTCTACACTCCCCCGTTCCATTTGTTCATTAAAAAGTTTATCTAACATAATTTTAGTGTTAGTTAATTATAATTTAATAATTTTTTTAAATTTTTCTCAAACTTGTCAAAACTTTCATAAAGCACTGTATTAACACCCAAATTTTTGGCGGCCACTAAATTTTCTTTCTGATCATCAATATAAATCACCTCCGAAGGTTTAATCGAAAATTTTTTCATTATATGTCTCATAGTCTTCTCACTAGCCTTGGGAAGGCCAATTTCCCAAGTATTTATAGTATAACTAAAATATTTTTTAAAACCAAGTTTCTTCTCTACGTCTGAAAATTGACTTCTCGTATTTTTGCTCAAAAGCAAAGTTAATACATTTTTATTAATACATTTTATGAATTCAGCCACCTCTTGATTAATTTTCATAAAACCATAATGTAAAGCACGAGCCTCTTTCCAATCAAATTCTAAATCAAGCTCTTTTAAGGCTAACACCCAAGCATCTTTCTGGGTAATTTTTTTAGTTGCTGCCATGTTAAAATATTTCTTATAAAGTATTTCATAGACTTCCCTCCAATTACGATTATATTTTTTAGCTAAAGCTTTACAGGTTAAAGGATAACCACCCTCCAATACCATTCCATAAGCGTCAAATATTATTAATTTTATTTTTTGTCCTTTCATTTACCTATAGTTAACCATTAGACTGCTAATAATTCGTATTTTCTCATATATAGTCTTATTTTATTAATTTAACAATTCCCTTATTCGCATCCACCTCCACCATATCTCCATGTTTTAAAACTTGAGTAGCCATTCTTGTTCCCACCACACAAGGAATACCTAATTCACGAGATACTATAGCGGCATGACACGTAATACCACCTTCGTCTGTAATAATCCCAGCTGCTTTTTTCATAGCGACTATAATCTCCGGAGTAGTAGCAACGGACACTAAAATGTTACCCTTTTTCATTTTAAACATATCTTCTGATGTGTTGACTATTTTAACAACCCCTTTAACAATTCCGGCTCTAGCTGGGGTACCTTTTATTTTTTCTAATTTTTTATCTATCTCCAGCTTTGTAAATTTTATTTTTTCAAACCTATCTCTCGTTGCTTTACCAACTAAACTTTGTAGTCCTTTTTTTATATCATAAATCATAAATGAAAATTTCATTCTCTCTTGAGCAATTTTTTTTAATTCTTCGTCTGATAAATATTTCAACTCATCAACTAGTAAATATTTATTTTCTAGACTATTTAATTTTTTTCTCCTTCCAATTTCATCTTGTAAAAATTTTAAATTATAATATGATCCTTGGAATCCGTATTCCCTTGCCCATTTATAATATCCCAGATCACTGATAAATTGAAAACTACTAATTTCCTCTTTGTTTAATTTTAATTTTTTAGCTAATTTGTTAAATTCTTTTTTCGTAATTTTTTCGTAATTTTTTATTTCTTCAATTTTACCATCAATGTCTATTTTAAATTTTTCAAAAATCAAATTCACTAAATAATCATCATTCATTCTTGAATTATTTGTGAAATCAAAAGTCATCCACTCCCATTTTTCTTTCAGTCGGTCAATCTTATCTTTATAATTTTTTTTAATTTTAAACTTTGTATTATTTGCGCTCTTTTTAACATCTTTGGTAATTTTTAAAATTTCTAGCTCAAAATCTTTTGATTTAAGTCTCTGTTGGGGGTTTGTTAAAGTTACTAAATATTCAGCAAATTTTTCTGGACAATTTCTAGTCTTCTCTTTCAGTGTTCTATCGGCCTTTTTATATAATGCATTATCTTGACTATATCCCATCAAGGCCATTAAAGTCGCGTAACCATAAAAATTAAGGAAAATATTATTAAATTTTTTATACAAATCAAGTAATTCTTTAGTACTTTTTTTAACTAAATCATCTTGCTTAAATTGACAAGAAAATTCAACCATTTTTATAGATTTATTATAAGAACTTATAAAAAAATTATATAAAATTTTCTGATTCTTATCCGCTTTTTTTATTATATCATTTACTGTCTCATATATTTCTTTTTCAATATAAAAATAACTATTCTTTTTGTTTTCCCAGGAGGAAAAACATTTAGTTATTTTGTTGTCTCTATAAACTTCTGATAAATTTTTTACTGACGCCTCTATAACCAAAGCCATCAGAGCAGGAGGATAAGTTCTAGCTTTATTCCAAAACGCAAAATATTTCATACTCTCTCTCTAATTATTTAATAACTCTAATAATTCCATTATCTGCGTCCACCTCCACCATATCTTCGTCTTTTAATATTTGAGTAGCTATTTTTGTACCTACTACACATGGCACTTTCATCTCACGTGACATTATAGCAGCATGACTAGTAATGCCTCCGATGTTTGTAATAAAAGCACTAGCTTTTTTCATTGCAGGAAGTAATTCTGGCATTGTTTGAATACTAACCAAGACATTCCCTTCCTCCATTTTATCTAAATCCTTTGTAGAATTTATTATTTTTACGACACCTTCTATTTTCCCCGGATATGCAGTATTACCTTTTATTATATTACTGTTATTTGCCTTTTTTTCTTCCTGAATTATTCTTT
>JAIOTG010000105.1 GCA_021106995.1 bacterium | reverse complement strand
TTCAAAAGTTATTATGCCACTGCCATCTTTTTTCGTAAGTTTTCCTCTTAAAACTATTTCCGCTTCTCCATCAACAAAATTTTCATTAGCGCAGTTTATAACTTCGGATTTGTCAAACATCGTATCTAAATAGTAATTTCCGTAAGTATCAAAATTTCTGCGTAGCCACGTAACCTTATTTGCATAATATTCTTCTCCATCTTGTTTAATATAAACATTAATATCATAAATTCCAATTTCTTCAGAACAACCAATATTAGCATTAATTACCTGTTCTTTGTGGCTTTTATTATTTTCCGATTGATTAGCAGAGTTTAAACTAATTTCGTTTGGAGTGACATTAATAGAATATGCTATTGGTAATTCATCGCCTAAAGCAATATTCAAAGCAAAACAAGACGCTCCAACTATAAATAAAGCGCTGAATAGAACAGATAATTTTTTATTTTTTTTCATATTTTTCACCCCCTTTTTTATTTAAACTAATAAGCTAAAAATAAACCTTTCTACCTATTAATACAACAGGGATAAAAATTTATTTCATTTGTTTAAATTCACGATGAATGCCGTGCTTAATCATTGGAAATTCATCTTCGTCCACAACACGAATTCTAAAAGCTAAAAAATCTTTTTCACGCCTTTCGCCAACAACTATAACAAAATCTCCTTTTTTAAATTCCTGAAATTCTTCAAATTTTATTTTTTCTAAATTTATTCTTTGCAATCCGCATGGAGTTTGGACAATCAGATGATTATCGTGTATTTCTGACACAGCTCCTGAAACTCCTTTACCGCGCATCTTTATCCCTCTTTTGAAAAACGGCTTTATCAACATACCTGCTGAACGCGAATTATAAGCTTCTTTTTCTATTTTTTCGGCAACTCCGACAAAAGCAAGCGAAGTCCCTGAAATAATAATAAAAAACAAAAGAGCGATTGCTAAATATTTAAACGGTTTTTTATAAGAAACATCGCTTTTTGTGATTAAATATCCTGATATAAACAAAAATAAAATAAAACTCACAACCAACAAATACGGGAAAGATTCTAAAAAAGCTAAAAATCCATACTTGCCAAAACTTAAATATTCTAAATTATCAGCTGTTTTCATATAAAATAAAAATAAGCTAAAAAACAAAATTGACAAAACAACGCTTAAAACAAAAGCGCTTCCTAGTCCTAATTTTTCAGCCAAGAAAATATATTTTGAACGCAATTTAATTCTTCCGCTTTTTATTTCGTTCATTATATTGTCTTCAAATTTTCGCAAGTTATTTTTTTGCATACATTGTTTTTTGTAAATTTTGTTTAAGAATTTTTTTTCCCCTTAAAATCAAAGTCCCTACTGTGCTTTTTGGAATTCGCAAAATATCGCTTATTTCTTCATAAGATTTCTGCTCAAAATAAAATAAAATAATCGGCTCTTGATATTTTTGTTTTATCGCGTTTAAATATTGTTCTATTTCTTTTTTAAGCATTTTTTTATCAATGCTATCGTTTATATCTATTTTTTTATCAACTATTTTCTGTTCCTCATCGTCTAAAAATAATCTTTCTTTTGAATATTTTTTTATTTGGTTAATTGCTTCGTTATGCGCTATTCTGTATATCCAAGAAGAAAATTTTTTTTCAACATTAAAACCATGCAAATTTTTATACACCTTAATAAAAACAACTTGAAGAACATCTTCAAGCTCGTCTGAATCACGAATAAATTTGCGAAGATAATGAGATAGCTTATTTTTATAACGTTTAATAATTTCACTATATAACTCCTTATCTTTTTCGCGAATTATTTCAATTAATTTTTCATCGCTTAAATTAGATGAACGCATATTTATATTACAATCCAAATCAAAAATTTATTTCAATAGACCTGTTACATAAGGTCTAATATTAATATTCTTCACATTTGATTTGATAATATGATTGCGGATAATGTTAAAATTTATTATTTACAATTCTTCAATATCTCCTTTGTCTAAATATATCTGAATCTTTTTGAATTCTCTATAAACTTCTTCTCTACCAATCTCATTTTTAAACCAATTATATTTTGTAAAGCCATAAATTCCATAAGTCACTGGAATAAATTCTACGGTTTTAGAAAAATGCTTCTTTAATGTCATTAACGCTCGCCGCGAATGGTAATGCTTAACAACAGCAATAATTTTTTTAATGTTATTTAAATTAAACTTTTTATCAATAATTTTTTTTGAAAACAAAACATTTTCTAAAGAATTAGTTGACATATTTTCTAAAATAATATCTTTTTGTTCTATGCCTAAATTTATTAATTTTTTACTCATTTCCTGAGCTTCATTTCTACCAGTTACTCTATTAACACCACCACTTACTAAAATTTTATTAGTAAGTTTGTCTTGATATAATTTATAAACTTTATTTATAGCTTCTTGATGACGAGTTCCAAAAACTAAAGTCAAATCAGCCTTTTGCGGATTGGATTTTAAAAAAATATAGTCTGTTATTTTTTTTATTTCTTCTTGATCCATACTTTTATTGTTTATAACAATATTTTATCAAATAAAAAAGGGCTTATCAAGTTATATTTTAATAACTTAAGAAGCCCATAAAATTAGTCATCCATCCAACGATATTTCTCTGGAAATGTCCGAAAAACCTTGTTGACCAAAATTGAGTAAATTCTGCTAGACAAATCAGTTACGGAAAGTTTCCGAGTGTTAAGGATGGGGCTAGGCAATTTTACAGCAGAAACTATAAATTGCTCTATACTGATTAATTGATTTTTAAGCTGGGCTATTTGTCCGACTATATCTTTTAAACTAAACCCAGACTTTACCCAAGAGATTAAAGCTTTTAATATTTCTTTCTCAAGAGTAAAAATCAACTCATTCAAGACATCAAAATTTATCCGTTGATTAAAAGCAGATGCTTTTTTTATATTCCCAATTTCTCCTTGGTATGTTTTTTTAAGAAGATCAATCCATTCTACTGATACGGTTT
>JAIOTG010000113.1 GCA_021106995.1 bacterium | reverse complement strand
TTTTGTAAATTTCATCCTTCTATAAAGACTATATAAAATAATAGGATTCCCCAATAAAACAAAAGCTGATAAAACTAAGCTAGGCCAAAAAACCAGTTTAAAACCACCTAGGCTCATTTCACTTCCTAAAATTATAAAAAAGAGCGCAATAAAAAAATCACGCATAGGCTTAATTCTACTGGTAATCTCTGTCTGATATTCAGAAGCGGCCAATGACAGACCAGCTATTATCGCACCCACCTCCAAGGAAAGACCGGCCCATTCAGCTGCACCAGCCACAGCGAAACACCAAGCTAATGTAAAAATCAATAAAAACTCTCCAGACTCGGCTACATGGTCCAATACAACCGGCAATAAAATCCTTGTTAGCAAAAAAACTACAGATAAAAAAACAACACTTTTTATAAAAATATACAAAATAGCTCCAAAAAAATAGCTCCCTAAAGAAAAGGCTGGAAGAAAAATCATTATAGATATGGCTATAATATCTTGAACCAACATAAGCCCAATAGTGTATCGACCATAGACGCTTCTAGTATCGTTTTTATCATTTAAAAGTTTTATTATGATAATAGTACTAGAAAAAGTTATAGAAATAGCCAAAAATAAAGACGACCAAACAGAAAAACCTAAAAGGTATAGTATTAAAAACCCCAAAGATGATGTAAATAAAACTTGTCCGGTGCCTGTTATTACTGCCACCTTACCTATTTTCCTTAAAAAATTTAAATTTAAATTTAACCCAACTAAAAACAACAATAAAATAACTCCAAATTCTGCAAAAATATCAAAAAAATCCTGACTTGAATTGATCAAATTTAAAAACAAGGGACCACAAAAAATCCCTGTTAAAATATAGGATATAATTAATGGCTGGCGTACCGCTCTAACTAAAAAAGCAATACCAATGGCTATGCCTAAAACAAAACTAATGTTAATAAAAACAGAATCCATACTATAATTTTTTATTTATTTCTGATTATAATTATACCACAAAAACAAAGCGTGACTCAAATTAAAAAACAAAGTAACAAAAAAACAGAACTGCACACATTCTGTTTTTTTCATATATATCTTCAGTAATTTTTTTTAATCTCTAGGTCTTGGAGGACGAGCTTCATTAACTATAATTTTTCTACCTTTAAGTTCTGACTCATTTAATTCCTCCAATGCTTTATCTGCATCTTCGTCATTGGTAAAAGTTACAAATCCGAAACCCTTAGATCGACCGGAAAACTTATCCTTAATAACAATAGCTTCTTCAACTGCTCCATGAGAGCTGAATAAATCTTGCAAATCTTGCTCGGTTACTCCCCAATCAAGACTGCCAATAAATAATTTTTTTGACATAATTTTCTTAATTCTTATTTTTTTAACCTGGTAAACACTTTATTGTTAATAGTAATAAATAGAAAAAACTGTGCACTTCTATACTATTCTCACATAAAAAACAAACTAAGTTTACAAGAATTATATTAACTTAAAACCAAATACTTGTAAATAGTTTATTTATTAAAAAACTCATAAAGTATGATAGAAGCTGAAATGGCTACGTTTAAAGACTCTATAGAAGGGGACGTTTTTATATTAATTTTTTCTTTCGCCATTTTTACAATCTCCTCATCTATTCCATTGCCCTCCCCCCCTAAAACTAAACAAAAATTCTCAATCAAAGAGAATTCTTTTAATGATTTACCCCGATTGGGCAAAGTGACATAAATTGGTAATTCACTATTATTAATCCACTCCTTATTAATATCTTTTAAAAAATTAATCTTAAACAAAGAATCTTTAGCTGCATTTATAGTTTTGTAATTATAAATGTCAGCACACCTATCATCAATTATCACATTTTTAAAATTGAAGGCTAAACAAGTTCTAAGAATCGTACCTAAATTTCCTGGGTCATTTATACCATTTAAATAAATAACCGATTTTCCTTCTTCTATTTTAAAATCAGAACGCCCATAAACAGCCAAAACTCCAGAAGGGGTTTTAAGCTGAGAAATATGTTTATTAATTTTATCATCAATTAAATAAAATCTATCCTTGTCTATCTTTTTTTTCAATAATTCAATTTCTTTCTTGTGTTTGGCAAAAAATTCCTTTGTCAAAAAAATTTCTTCAAAATTATGGCCTGATTCAAAAGCATCCTGAATAAGAACCCAATTTTCAACCGTAAATTTATTTAATTTGTCTCTATATTTCTTTAAGGCCAACTTATGTGCTGTCTTTATATTTTTATTTTCTTTACTTTCTATTGTTTTAAAATCCATATCTTTAAATTAATATCATATTTATAATAATCTCATCTTTAATCTCAAAAGTCAAAATTAAAAAACAAGACCTGTTCTATGGCCTTGTTTTTTTAAAATAAATTTAGAAAAAATTATTCATCTAAACATAACGACTGCTTAGAAATTGTGCCTCCAAGCACTTGTTTGATACAGCCATCTATCATGCTATCAGGATAACAAGTGCCAGTCATATTGCTGATTGGGCCATTCATAATTTCTATAATTTGTTCCTCTGTTAATTCCTGGGGATAGCAAACCCCACTTTCACATTGACCACCATCAATACATTCCTCACCTGCCTCCTTGTAGGACACGAGACATCTATCAGAGGCCCAATCCCCTCCTACACTTTCACAAGCTTCTTTATTGTCCCGAGGATGATGCTCGGGCAATGAAGAATAATAAAAACCTAAAATAATTCCAAAAACAACAACAGCTGCAAAGATAATTAAAATATTTTTCATATTTTTTTATTAAAATAATTATAGAACATCATCACTATATCACTTCTTCTATTAATTTTCAATATAACTATTCGCTTCTCAAAGCATCAACCGGATCAAGTCTACTAGCCTTAAGAGCTGGATAAAAACCAAAAACGATTCCTACTAAAGCCGAAAAGGTAAATCCCAAAACAGGCCCAGTGACAGTAGAAGTAATTAATAATCCTCCAAATTTACTAATTAATGGTATTATGGATTGTCCTAAAAAGATACCAATTAAACCACCTAAAGTAGATAAAAAAATTGATTCAAATAAAAATTGTTTTAAAATATCACCTTGCTTAGCGCCGATTGCCCTAGCAATTCCTATTTCCTTAGTTCTCTCAGCTACTGTCACAAACATTACGTTCATAATTCCAATTCCTGAAACAATTAAAACAATAGCTGCCACTAATGTTAAAACGGTTGTCATTAAACTAGCCGACTCTTGGGCAGCTCCTACCATTGATCCGGCATCCATAATACGAAAATCATTTTCCTGACTGTCTTTAAGATTATGTTCTTCTCTAAGTATTTTAGTAACCTCCTCTGTGGCAAGTGTTATATTATCAACTTCATCTGCCTCAAGGGTCAACATTACACTCCCACCTTTATCCCCTAAAATACTAGACTCAGCGGTTTGATAAGGAATATAAACCGCTTCATCTTTACTAGTACGACCCAAACTACTTCCTGTTTCTTCAAAATAACCAATAACTTCTAATCTTTTATTATTTATTACAACCTTGGTCTCTAAAATTTCCTCACCTTCGATATACAAGGCTTCCACCACATCACTACCTAAAACAACTAATTGCTCTTTATCTTTCATTTCCTCGTCGGTAAAAAAACGTCCAGTTACAAGTTTCAGATTTGAAATTGAAAAAAAATCCAAATCAGTCCCCACAACAGCATAAGAATCTTCATTGGAATTATAACTTACCGTATCATTACCTTGCATAATTCCAGTGACAATACTAATATATTCAGCTTTTTCTCTAATAACTTTAACATCTTCCATGCTCAACTTGGAACTGGAAATTGCTCCACCCCCAGATTTACCCCCCATTTGTCCCATTATTATGATTGATTTAGCGCTAAGCCCAGAAAATTGTTCATCAACAGCTGATTCAGCACCTTTACCAATAGCAAAAACAGCTATTACAGTACTAACTCCAATTACAATACCAAGCATGGATAATAAACTCCTAGTTTTATTAGCTAAAAGTGATTCAAACGCCATTTTTATTATTTCCCAATACATATTAATAACTTGAAATTAATTTATAATTTCTATCTATAACTTTACCATCTTTTAAAAAAATAATGCGATCAGCATATTTAGCAACCTCAGAGGTATGCGTCACCATAATAACAGTCTTACCTTGCTTTTTAAATTTAATAAAAATATTCATAATCTCTATTCCCGACTTAGAATCTAGCGCTCCAGTTGGCTCATCGGCTAAAATAATTTCTGGATTATTAACTAAAGCTCTAGCAATAGCAACGCGCTGTTGCTGCCCTCCTGATAATTCAGTTGGTTTATGACTAAGTCTGTCACTAAGTCCGACACTTTCTAATAATTCCTTAGCCCTTTTTTCTCTCTCTTGTTTTGACTCTCCAGCATACAAAGCAGGTAAAGAAACGTTCTTTAAAGCAGTTGATTTATTTAATAAATTAAATTGTTGAAAAATAAAACCCATTTTTTTATTTCTAATATATGCTAAAGTAAAATCATCTCGAACTTCCCCAATATTCTCTTCTTCCAAGTAATAATTACCTCTAGAAAGAGGGTGTAAGCAACCAATAATATTTAAAAGAGTAGTTTTACCTCCACCTGATTCACCCATCAATACAACAAACTCCCCCTTTTTTATATCTAAATCAATACCTTTTAAAACTGGGATTTCTTCTCCATTGGCTAAATAATAAGATTTATAAACATCTTTTAATTTTATTTCACTCTTTGTCTCCATTTTTTAATAAATTATTTTATCAGCAAGTGATAAACCGCTTATTATTTCTACATAATCACCATCTGTAAACCCGGTAACTACTTTCACACGAGAACCACTAAAGAGTTGAACAGAGGGTTTGCCTTCCACATTTCGAACAGCACTCACAGGAATAACTAAAACGTCTTCTACTCCCGCGGTAATAAACTCAACATAAGCTGTCATTCCCTCTCTAACTTTATCGTTTTCCCCTTTCTCAAAAATTATCCTCACTAAATAAGTAACAATACCTTTGCTACTAGTCTCTGATGTCACCGATATAAAGCTAGTTTCTCCTTCTAGCTCAATCCCATCGAGAGCATCAAAAGTAGCATAAACTTTCTGATCAACGCTTAATTTGCTTATATCAACCTCTTCAACATTGGTTTCTATAAATAACGTTTTATCATTAACTATTTCTACAAAAGGAGAACTATCATCATCTAGTATAATATCTCCTGTCTTGTAATTTAAAGAAACTATTTTTCCATCTATTGGAGATGTTAAAACAGCCTTGTCTAAATTATTTCTTGCTTTTTCCAATAAAACAGAAGCTGAGGTCAATCTAGAATTAAGAGAAGCTAATTCTGAACCACTTAAAGGTGCTAATAAATCGTCATGCTTTATTTTTGTTTCCTCTAAAGAAAGCCTCTTTGATTCTAAGGTATTTTCCAAATCAACCATATTCCTCCCTACTTCCTCTATCACCTCACCTAAATCATCTAAAGCATCCTGATAATCCTCTTGTAAATCAGCCAAATTATCATCATAATTTTCTTGATAATCCTCTAAACTATCTTTAGCATCAACAATTAAAACAATATCATTATCTAAAGAGTCTATTTTTGTATTTATACTACTTCTATTTGAATTTATAGTTGATTTAAAAGAATTAAGTTGACTTCTTGTAAAATCATTTCCTGTTATGGTATTATTGAGTAAATTCTGCATATCATATAAATGTTCTTCAGAGATATTTAAAACATCAATTGCCCCAGAGGAAGCTTCATCTATTTTATCCTTCTGATCAACACTATAAATTTCTAAAATTAAAGCCTCTAAATTATTATACCCTTCTTTCATTCTTTCATAACTGCCTAAAGCATTAGAAAGAGAATTAAAATCTTTAACTCCTAAATATTTTTCAAATGAATCATTGACATACTCATCATCTACTCCTAAAATATCATCAGAATCACCAATATAATCATTGAGGTTAATTATAATTAATTTAATTTTACTTAATAAATCCTGATAAGCATCATCTATATCGTTTTAATAATTATCTTCATCATGATCGTAATCGTCCAATTCATCCTTGGCGTCTTTAACGTTTTTTTCTGCTTCTTTAATGGAATTTTGCCCATTTATTTTTCCTTCTTCCAAAGAATTTTCTGCCTGCCTAAGAGACAACTCTGCTTGTTTTATATTGTTTTCTGATTCCAAAATATCTTGATCAAACGCTCCAGCCATCTCATCGTTATAATCAGCTAAAACTGACAGATAACTGCTATAAGTATTACGCAAATCAAGTTCTAAGTCCTCTGTTTTAACTTTGGCAATCTTATCTCCTTTTTTTATCTCTTCTCCTTCTTTAATATAAACTTCCTCAACCTCCAAATCACCACTAACAGAAAAGGACAATTCCACTCCATCTTCGGCAACCACCTTACCGCCCGTACTAATAGTAATCTGTAAATCCTGTTTTTTAACTATCCATTCTTTTTGCTTAACCGTAGTGTCTTTTTTTTGATTAGAATCGGCATTATAAAAATAATAAGAACCAGCTGAAACAATCAATACGGCCATTAATAATATAAATTTTTTAGTTTTAAAAAAACCTAAAGACCCTCTATTTTTTGCTTTTTTACTTTCTTCAACTATTGACCCCATAAGTTAAAATTATTTTATTAATACAAAAGATGCTACATTCTTATCAGTGACGCCTTTATTTAACCAAATATTAATCATTTTATCAACCCCCACATCACTTAAATTAGCCTCTAAAGCTGTCTGGGGGCGTTCATTACTTGCTTCTGTCTTTAACATCCGTATCCCTACTGGAATAATCACAGACTCTTCGCCGGTACTCATTTTCTTAATCATTTCAATCATTTCGTTGTTATCATCGCCCGTTCCCCCTTTAGACATACCCATACCTGGCATTTTTCCAGTATTACCTCCAAGACTAAAACTTTTATTTTGATCTGAACTTTTTTTATTATCATTTAATTGATTTTCGAAATCTCTTTCTGGACGTTCAACTTTAAGGATTGTAATCTCATTACCAACAATAGATTTAACAACACCTACAATATCAGCTTTCTCTTCTGGTTGACCAAAATCAGGCATACCTCTTTCCGGCATCCCATCATTCCTCACTACGTTTTCAGCTTGATTTTTATCACAAGCTGTTAAACTAAATAAAATCACAAAAAATAAGACAAAAAAAACCGCTTTTTTCATAAATTATTATATTAAAAATTAATATTAATTCTATTATTTTATACGTATATTAGTTTAAATTTCTTTCAAAAAACAACAATTTTAACTCTTTAAAATTTATAAAATTTTATTTTAATAATTATTTAATTACTCAAGCATACATTAATAAAATTATTAAACCAATATAAAAACAGACCGAAAACGGTCTATTTTTATATATCATGACAATAAATTATTATTATTTTTTCCAAATACTCTTAGAAAATTTCCAGCCATATTTGGCAACTATTAATATAATAAAAAAGTAAATAACATATTGAAAGATTAAAAACAATAATGAGATTAAATTAATAGTAATATCCTGAGCAATTTTATTAATATCTCTTACAAACAGTTTAACTGATGCCTTCCAAGAATCCTTTAAATTTTCTCCATCAATAAATTTATTTTCCAAGATATAAACATTAAAATAGGTGTATTCTAGTCTATCAAGTTGTTCCGCCTTAGAACGATTCAATCTCTCCAATTGTGCATTAACATTTATTCTTTCCTGTGTTAGCCGTTCAATAATTCTAATTTTACTATCAATTATTTTAGCCAAACTTTCTGCATCCCTAGTCTCTTCGGCAAGGACGGCGATGCTATCATAAGCGTTAACTGCATTATCTAGAGTTTCTTCAATTGAAATCATCTTCTTCTTAAGTATTTCAACTTCACTAGTATAATCATCGATTAAACGTTTTATAGTATAGGTTCTTTCATTTAAATCTTTAGGATCTAAGGTTTCTATTATCGCAAGGACTTCTTCTACACTTTTATTCTCTACTTTAAAATTATAACTACAACTTTTTTCATATTTATTGGCGTTTTCAAAAATCACATCATCTCTTAACTTTAAACTAGCTATTTTAGTGCAAGTATCGTCTAGATGGCGAGTTTCAACATTAGCATTATATTCGGTTACCTCAAACTCCTCCGCGTCATTTCCCATTGTTGCTCCCCCGTCCATACGAGGAGTATAAGAACTTGCTACATTACGAGTAGACAAACTTTTAGAAGAAACTGAATCGCTATAAGACATATCACTCTCAAAAACACCTTGCCCCATCATATTTTTACTACTAATAGGGCCAGAAAAAGAAGTAAAAGATGACCCAATCAAACGAAAGTCTACAGCGATTAAAATAATCGCAACTAAAGCTAAACCAACAAACTTTAAAATGTTCATTGGTTTTAAATCTAAATTTTTTGGAAATTCCATATTATTTATTTTTAAAATTAATAAAACTTTAATTTTATTATACCTTTTTTTAAACAAAAAATAAACAAATCAGAATAAAATATTTTATTGTGTCAAAATTTGTTTATAATCAATTTCTAATTTTATCCTCCGTTAATTAATTTTAAAATACGTCATTCTCTGTTTTAATAAATACTATATCTGGATTAATTAACAAAACTAACAAAGCTAAAAACGTTAACCCAGGATAAAAACAAAAAAATAGAAATAATAATTATTTTTTAA
>JAIOTG010000062.1 GCA_021106995.1 bacterium | reverse complement strand
CTTAATCCTCTAAAAAATACCCCCTATTGTTGACTTCTCATAAAATATGGTACAATAAAAGGTATAAAAAAAATTATATCTTTGTGTTATTTTTAATATTATAAAAAATTAAGACTATATAAATATGAAAAAAATTATTATTATAACAATTTTAATCTTAATCATTGGTGGAGGAGCCAGTTATTTTCTCTTTTTCAAAAAAGACGCGGGACCCAAATATGAAACTGTAAAAGCCGAAACAATGAATTTAACACAAACAGTCCAAGAAACTGGAAAAGTTAAAGCTAATAAAGAAATTAGCTTAAGTTTTGAACAAGGAGGAAAACTAAAGAAAAATTGGATTAACGTAAACGAACAAATAACTGCCACCCAAACTTTAATGGAGCTGGATCATGAATATTTAGAGATACAAAAACAAGAAGCTCTTGCCAGCCTCAAGGCAGCTGAGGCTAAACTTAAAAAACTCAAAGCAGGGGAACAGGAAGAGGATATAAGGGTGGTGGAAAAACAAGCATCACAGGCCGAAGAAGAATATAATTCTTCCTTAAAAAATCTAACTGAAATAAAAAAAACCACAGAAAACACCGTAAAACAAGCCAAAAAAACTTTAAATAATTTATTAGACGATAGCGCTGACACATTGACAAACTACGAACAATCAATTCAAACAGCCAAAGACAGCCTAGAAAAAACAAAAAAAAGTTATCAACAAAGTATAAATAAAAACAAAGAATTAGCTCTATCTAATGTTTTTTATTCTTTATCTGTAATAAACACAGCTTTAGACGAAATAGACGAAATTATTAATGATGAAGATTTAAAAAGATTATCAGTTTTAGGAGTAAAAAATCCAAACCATTTAACTCAAACAGAAATACTATATGAAGAAAGTCTTGTTTTAAAAACAAAGGCCAATCAAAATTATATAAAAGTTAATCAAGACAACAGTAAAGAGAATGTCCAAGAAGCAGTTTTAAGCACTCTAAACGCTCTTAATAAAACCATGGATGCTCTAAATTATTGTTATAAAACCTTGGAAAATTCAGTTACAACATCTTCTTTTACTTCAACTATTTTAAATACTCATAAAACCACAATAAATTCTCAAATAACCAATGTAAACACAAATATAGGATCAATTCAAAGCATTAAACACTCATTAGAATCAGCTTATATCTCTTATGATTTAAATATAAACAGTGCAGAAAATAATCTAAAGCAGGCTCAAGTTAATTTAGACGATGCTATTAGGTCTGCCGAAAATGCCCTGGAAAGTGCTCAAATTAACGGAGAAAAACAAATAACAACCTCTCAAAATCAAATAAAAACAGCTAAACAAGCTTGGGAAGTAAGTAAAAGTAGATTAAAACAAATACAGGCCTCTACTAGATTAGAGGATATTGAATTAGCAGAAGCAGACATAGAAAAAGTTATAGCTTCAATTAAATTGCTAAACGATAAAATAAGTAAAAGCGTTATTAAATCACCCATAAACGGAAGAGTAACTAAAATAAACTATGAAGAAGGGGAACAGGTTCCTCCTAACTCTCCTGTTATTGAAATACTTAACGAAAACAAATACAAGATAGAAGTAAATATTTCCGAAGTTGATATTACTAAAATAAATAAAGGAGATAAAGTTATTATTACCCTTGATGCGTTTGGTGAAGAAAAAGAGTTTACAGGAAAAGTAGACTCCATTAAGCCAGCCGAAACAATAATACAAGATGTTGTTTATTATGAAGTACTTATATATTTTGACGAGGAAAAAATTGCTTTAAATGGCGTTAAACCAGGCATGACTGCAAATATAATTATTAATACAAACCAATTAAAGAATGTACTCTCAATTCCGAGCAGAGCCATTATAAAAAAAGGTGATGATGAAAAAATCGTTCGAATCTTAAAAAACGGAAAAGCAGTTGAGAGAAAAGTAGAAACTGGCCTAAGAGGAGATGATGGTAACACTCAGATAATATCTGGATTAGAGGGAGGAGAAGAAGTTATAACTTATATTGAATAAATGAACGACTTAATCTTTGTTAAAAATTTAAAAAAGGAGTACGGTAATGAGTCAATGGTTACTAAAGTCCTAGAAGGGCTTGATTTTACTATAAAAAAAGGGGAATTTATCTCAATAATAGGCCCTTCAGGATCAGGAAAGTCAACTCTTATGCATATTTTAGGATTACTAGAAAGACCTTCATCCGGAACCTATATGTTTGAAAACGAAGACGTTAGTAAATTAGACGATAAAAAAATGGCTTTGCTCCGCAATAAAAAAATTGGCTTTATTTTCCAAAACTTTAATCTTCTTCCAAGAATGACAGTTCTGGATAATGTAAAACTTCCCTTGGGTTATTCTGAAAATAAAAAAAACATGAACGAAAGAGCTAAAAAAGTCCTCGAAAATGTCGGCTTAGGAGAAAGACTTAATTATTTTCCTAATCAAATATCAGGTGGTCAAAAACAAAGAGTGGCAATTGCAAGAGCTTTAGTTAATAAACCCTCTATTATATTTGCCGATGAACCAACTGGCAATCTAGACTCTAAATCAAGTACTCAAATAATGGAGATATTAAAAAGGTTAAATCAAGAAGGAAATACTATTATTTTAGTTACTCATGATCCTAGAACCACTAACTATACTGAAAGGACTATTAAAATTGAAGATGGAAAAATAACAGAAAAATAAAAATAAAAAATGTTTCCATTGCTAAGACAATATATCACGACTTCTTTTAATTCTATTTTTTACAACAAAGCTAGAAGCTTTTTAACTATGCTCGGTATTATTATCGGAGTAGCCTCTGTTTTAATAATAATGGCAATTGGAGCCGGAGCACAAAGTTTAATTTTATCAGAAATAGAAAGCTTGTGCACTGACAAGGTTGGTATTTCCCCTGGAAAATCAGACGACAGTGGTCCCCCCACCTCTATGATGGGAATAGTAATTACTACACTAACTTATGAAGACGCCTTAGCTATAAAAAAAGAAATTGACGAGGTCAAAGAAATGGTTGTTTATAGCAATGAAAATGCTAATGTCACTTGGGGATCCTCGGGATATTCAACCTCTGTCAAAGGAACAACAGTGGGATATCTTGAAGTTGAAAAAGGAAAAATCAGCGAAGGAAACTTTTTTACCGAAAGGCAAGAAAAAGACATCTCAAAAGTAGCTATTTTAGGAAGCACTGTAAAAAAAGAACTTTTTGGGGAATCTAGAGCCCTAGGAGAAACTATTAAGATACAAAATCACCCTTTTAAAATTATAGGCATCTTAGAAGAAAGAGGCACGGTAGTTTTTCAAAATTATGATGATCAAATACTAATACCGGTAAAAACAATGCAAAAAATAATAAAAGGGGTAGACTATGTTGATATGATAAGGACAGAGGTAGAAGAAAATAAAATTGATCAAGCCAGGGAAAGAATAGGAATGCTTCTAAGAGATAGGCATAAAATTGAAGATTCAAGCGGAGACAGTGATGACTTTACAGTTAGAAGTAGTGAGGATGCTTTAAATATAGTAACCACTATTACAAATGCTCTCCGCTACTTTTTAACTGCCATGGCAGCCCTTTCCTTATTTGTTGGTGGTATTGGTATAATGAATATAATGCTCGTTAATGTAACTAAAAGAACTAAGGAAATAGGACTTAGAAAATCAATAGGCGCCAACAATGGCAACATAGTAGGACAATTTCTGGTTGAAACTATAATAATAACATCGGTAGGGGGAATTATTGGTATGATAATAGGAATAATCATATCCTACTTAACCTCATTGACAATCAATGGCCTAGGATATAACTGGGAATTTTCCGTCTCTCTTATGTCTATCCTTTTGGGCCTGGGCGTATCCATGGGTATAGGTTTAATATTTGGACTTTACCCAGCTAAAAAAGCGTCGGATTTGAGTCCAATAGAAGCTCTAAGATATGAATAAATTTTTATTTTTCTATGGATATTGTTTACTCAATAAAAAATTCAATAACATCCCTAAGTTCTAACAAGGTGAGAACCAGCCTTACTGTTTTGGGTATAGTCATAGGAATAGCTGCTATTATAATTGTCTTTTCAGCAGGCGCCGCCATAGAAAGATTAATCCTTTCAGAAGTGGAATCTTTTGGGACTGATATTATACAAACAGAAATAAAAATTCCTACTAGTAAATCCGGGATGGCCGGAGAACAAGACTCAGCCGCCGGCCTGGCTACTGGAGTTCAAATTACAACTTTAAGCCTAGAAGACATGGAAGACATTAACAGGCTACCCAATATATCAGGAGGTTATTCAGCCATACTAAGCCAAAAACAAATTAGCTATTCAAGCCAAAGAAAAAAGACCTTCTTAATGGGAACTAATGCCTCTTTTATTAATATAGATAAAACCGAGATTGATAAAGGTAGGTTTTATACTGAAGACGAAAATAAATCACTAGCTCAGGTTACGGTTATAGGCTTAAAAATAAAAGAAGAACTCTTTGGAGAATCAGATGCTTTAGGAAAATGGATAAAAATAGCTGACTCTAAATATAGAGTAATAGGGGTCACAAAGGAAAGAGGTTCAGTTTTTACTATGGATTTTGATAACTATGTTTATGTTCCCATAAAAACCTTACAAAAAAAATTAATGGGGATAGATTATGTAACCTATATGGTTCATAAACTTAAAAACACAGAAGAAGGAGATAAAACGGCTGAAAAAATGAGAGCAATTCTAAGAAATAATCACAACATAGAAGCTCCCTATAATGAAAAAACTGAAAAATTAGATGTCAATAAAGACGATTTCAGAGTTACAACCATGGATGAGATGATTAATATGTTAGATATTATAACTAGTGCAATCACTATATTATTATTAGCTATAGTAGGAATATCACTGGTTGTTGGGGGAGTTGGAATTATGAACATAATGTATGTTATTGTTAATGAAAGGACCTCAGAAATCGGTCTCAGAAAAGCAGTTGGAGCTCAAAAAGGAGATATTCTAATACAGTTTTTGATAGAATCAATAATAATAACTCTTTTAGGGGGAATCATTGGGATAATTATAGGCGCTGGAATCTCTTATTTAATTTCCAAAGGAGCAAGTTATTACGGACTTGCCTGGGCATTTTCGATTCCCCTAAAATCTCTTATAACCGCCTTTATTTTTTCCATTTTTTTTGGGGTAATGTTCGGTCTTTATCCTGCCAAAAAAGCAGCTGAAATGGACCCAATAACAGCCCTAAGATTAGAATAACTTAAAAGTTTCAATTTATCTTTTTTTATGTTAAAATTAAAAAAAATAAGATATATAAATGATTG
>JAIOTG010000044.1 GCA_021106995.1 bacterium | reverse complement strand
TTTAGGAAAATTAGTGGCTCTAACAGGAGTGTCTGGTTCTGGAAAATCTACTTTAATGACCGATATCCTAGCCAAAGCTCTAGCTCAAAAATTTTATCGAGCTAAAAACGAACCCGGAGCTCATGACAGAATAGAAGGCTTAAGATATATAGATAAAATAATAAACATAGATCAATCACCAATAGGGAGAACCCCAAGATCCAATCCAGCCACCTACACTGGATCCTTTACCCCTATTAGAGAATTATTTACCTCTTTACCTGAAGCTAAAATAAGAGGTTATAAACCAGGAAGATTTTCCTTTAATGTAGTGGGTGGCAGATGTGAAGCTTGTAAAGGAGATGGGATGATAAAAATAGAAATGCAATTTTTGCCTGATGTTTATGTTGAATGTGAGGTTTGTCACGGGAAAAGATACAATAAAGAAGCTTTAGAAATTCATTATAAAGAAAAAAATATAGCAGAAATTCTTGAAATGACAGTTGAAGAAGCAATGAAATTTTTCAAAAATATTCCGTCAGTACATCAAAAAATGAAAATGCTAGTTGAGGTAGGTCTGGGTTATATTAAACTAGGTCAACCTGCTACCACCCTTTCAGGAGGAGAAGCCCAAAGAATAAAATTGGCCACAGAACTTGCTAAAAAATCAACTGGAAGAACTTTTTACATATTAGATGAACCAACTACTGGACTTCATTTTGAAGATATAAGAAAACTACTAAAAGTATTAAACAAACTTATAGACAGAGGAAATACTGTTTTAATTATTGAGCACAATTTGGATGTTATAAAATCAACAGATTGGATTATTGATCTTGGTCCCGAAGGAGGAGACAAGGGTGGAAGTATTATAGCCGAGGGAACTCCGAAAGAGGTAGCTGAAATAAAAAAAAGTTATACCGGACAATATCTAAAAAAATCTTTTAAAAAAAACTAGTCTTCACTGCTAAAAGTTTCGGTAGTAAAAATATATATTTCTATTTCAGGGTCTTTCCTATAAGCGTTAGGAGAAAGCCCGGCCTTCATAGAACAAAGTTTAGAAAGAAATTCCTCTTTATTCCAAAGAGTTTCTTTTGCCACACTGGGAAGAAAAACACCACTTTTGTTTCCTTTCTTTATAACCACCCCATGTAAACCTAATTCAAAATCATGCCAATCATCTATTCTTTCCGGAACAGATAGAACACTTATTTCATACTCTAGGAAAGGGAGTTCTTTTTCGTTTACAGGGGGAAACCTATCATCCTGAGTAGAGGCTGCAATAGCCATGCTCTGTGTTACTCTCCATAAAGGATCCTTGGTCTGAACTATTTGACCAATACAACCTCGTAATTTTCCATCATTTTTCAAAGTAACAAAAGCTCCCATTGCTTCATTTAAAACATCGTCTTCTATATTAAAATCTGAAACATCACCAAGAGAAATAAAATTCTCAACAGTTTTTAGCTATTTCTAAAAGTGTTGCTCTTTGTTTAAAATTTAAAATTCGAGACATGTCATTATAAACGCTATCGTTTAAAATTGTTCTTTCATTTTTATCAGTAAAAACGACCGAACCATAACCAACAACTCTATCTTTGTCACCATCTGGCGTATCTCCACTATTTAAATATCTAAGCACCTTACCTTTATTCCATTCTAATGTCTCGGCTATTTTCATAACTGTCTTAACTCCGTCTATTCCGCATAATAAAGTTTCTTCTCCTGTTATATTTTTCTCTTCAATATCTATTACATAATTTTCCAGATCATCTGAATCTAAGCTAGTAATAATATCTAGGGTTTCCAAGTCTATCCTATTCGCCTCTTCATAGGGCGGAAAATGCGACATGTCACTAGAAGCTATTATTAAATCTCCCGGTGTTAAATATTCACATAATTTTTCAGAAAAATTTTTATAACTTTTTAAATTAACTTCTCCAAAAATAATTGGTAATATTCTAAAACCTTCTATTAAACATTCTTGCAAAAAAGGAATATGAACTTCCAAGGTGTGATCGTCATCAAAGGCTTCATCATTATAAAAAAGATCGTCTACTTCGCTTTTTAATTTTTCTCCCAACTCTTGATCTACTTCGACTTGACCCAAAGGTGTCTCCCAAAGACTACTATCACTTAAGGCTATTCCTTTAAAATATTTTTTATGAGAATTACATATTAATATAACAGTATTTCGAGACTCTCCTGCTATTTGACTGTAGCCTTCCCCTAAAACTTCTCCACAAAAAAGATAAGAAGCATGAGGCAACATCAAGGCTCTTACTTGATTTAAAATTTTTTCACTCTCAACTCTTTCTAAAAAATATTTAATATTATCTTTTAACTCTTCTTTTTTTCCTGGATAGAACTTGTCTACCGCCACAGGTTTTCTAATTTTATCTTCCATATATTATTTTTTAATTTTCTTTAAAATTTGATCGTGGACCAAGCCGTTGCTTGCTAAAATATCATTACTCTGAAGGGTCCAATCTTTTCCATTTGCGTCACTCACTCGTCCACCCGCTTCTCTAACTAGAGTAACTCCGGCCGCCACATCCCAAGAATGAGCTCCCGGAATAAATATAGATTCTACTCGACCACAAGCCACATAAGCAAGCTCAATTGCAGCGCTCCCTAATTGACGGCAATCAAAATTATCAAGTTTTTGCCTTTTGTGATAATCACTGGCTCTTTTTATATCACTTATCTTTCTACCATGACAAAAAGTATTGATAATATTCCCTTCTTTTATATTAGACACCTTCATCTTTTTTCCACGACTAGAATTATATGGACAATAAATTTTAGCACCCTTATTCCTCTCAGCTACATAAAGCTCATTAAGTACTGGAAAGTAAATAACCCCTAAAATAATATCATTTTTATAACAAATCCCTATAGACACAGAAAATAAAGGATTATGCATTGAAAAATTAGTGGTGCCGTCTAAAGGATCGACTATCCATAAATAGTCAGAATCCTTTTTATTTTCACCTGATTCCTCGGAAAGAATTCTGTGATCAGAAAATTCCTTTTTAATTATTCCTAATATTATTTTCTCAGACTCTAAATCAGCTAGAGTTAAAATTTCATGACCAGATTTAAATTTAACACCTTTTCTGTCAAAATTCAAAAATCTTTTTTCTAGCATCCTTCCGGCTTTAACCGCTGTCTTTATTGCTATTTTTCTAATTGAATCATTTAACATAAATTTTTTAATTTTTAAATATTATTTAAAATTTTTAATTCTAACTTATCATTATCTGTATCATAAACTGCAAAAGTAGCCTGGCTAAACATTCCTCCTAAAGTACCGGGATTTACCACCCTAACTCCTTGTTTTTTTTCCTCCCAAGGCCTATGAGTATGACCGTAAAAAATTATGTCACAACTTCCCTTTTCTAAGACCTTATCAACTAAATAGGGCTCATGGCAAGCCCCGACTAATTTTCCACCTATATTCCAAATATTAAATTTTCCACTAAACTTTAAAACCTCGACACTGTATTTATCTATTTCCTCTTTTTTAAAAATTTCAACATTCCCCTCTACTAAATATATAGGATTGGGAAATTTTTTAATTAAAAAATCCAAGGTCTCCTTGTTGGTAACATCACCACAACAAAGAGTTTCTTGAATATTATTTTTTATACACCAATCTAGGCATTTCTTTAAATTAACCAAATTATCGTGTATATCGGAAATTATAACAAATCGCATTGTCTTATATTAGTTGAAAAAAAACCAAAGTTCATAAATTAATCCCAAAATAAACATTGAAGAAAATAAGATAGCCACCCCTCTACTTAAACCAGTGTTTAAGGGGGGGGTAATTTCTCTTACCTTTCTAACTCTAAACAATAAAAGAATTAAAATGAAACCAAAAATCCCACCAGTAACTGCGCCCGTTAAGCTCATTACTTTAGTAATTAAATTATTAACTCCTATAAAATGTAAACATAAATATATTAAAAGGGGAACTCCGCAGGCTACTAACCATGAAAACTTTCTGTTCATTTTAAGATCCCACCAATAAACTTCTCTGAGTGATTGGCTTATTACTAAAAAAGAAGTTATTATTGTTAAAAGACCCAAAATTAAAGAAAACATTACAACGCCACTATTAAAAAAAAGTTTTAATCCAACTAATGACTCGGGGGAAGTAACATTGCCTGTTACTCCCACTACTATAATTACAAATATTGTCATTAAAATGGCTGGAAGAAAAGTGCCCCAAAATATCGCACTTTTTATTTTTTCTTTACGCCTATTAAGGAGTCGGCAAACTTCAGGGATAGCGGCCTGCCCACCAACGGCAAAAAATATAACTCCGTAAGGAAGAAAAGCATAATTTTTATCAAAAATAATAAAATTATTTACAGAAAAATATCCGAAACTCTTAAATCCAATTATAGCAACCAAAAAAACCAAAAAAAAACTGAGGAATAATTCCACTCTGGCTATTAATTTCAATCCAAAAAGCACTACTATAGATTCTAATAAAAAAAGTGTTATTGAATAAAGAAAAATACTACCTCCCCAATAAGGATTTAATAGGGCGTATAAAAATTCTCCTCCCAATAAAATATAAGCAAGTAACGCGCCGTGTTTTCCTACAATAGAAATAAAAAGAGTTATATCTTTAACTGCTTTATTTTTACAATAAAGGCCAACATACCCTGGCATTCTATGCTTTTGTTTTGTTGATAATATTATCTCAGCATAAAGAGAGTGGAGCACAAATTGAACAAAAACCAAGAAAGGTAAATAAATAAAGAGGGATAGTATTCCGGCCTTGCTTATAACATATGGGATTGCAAACATTCCACCTCCGATAATTGTTCCGGATAAAATAGATATTGATAAAAAGTAATTACGCATACAAAGAAAAGAGATTTTATTAATCCTAAATATATTATAACAGATATAAAACATTGTCTCAATTTACAAAAACGTATTATTTTGCTATTTTAAGAGTATGAAAATCATAATTTCTAAAAAACTTGGATTTTGTTTTGGAGTAAAAAGATCTATCGAAATTGCCCAGAAAGCCCTCAAAGGAGATGAGCTACCTGTGAATTTCTTGGGTTATATTGTTCATAATGAAAAAGTAATAGATAAATTTAAAAAAAGGGGGGTAAATTTTATTTCAAGCTTAGATGAGATGAATGGAGGAACTCTAATAACAAAGGCCCACGGTGTCTCTAAAAAAATATTAGATGAAGGAAAAAAAAGAAATCTAAACATAAAAATAACCACCTGCCCCATAGTAAGAAAGGCTCAAAAAAAAGCAGAGGAACTTTATCGTGATAATTATCAAGTTATCATTATTGGAGAAAAAGAGCATCCAGAAACAAAGGTTATAAAAGAATGTGCGGGAAAAAAAGCAATAATAACAGAGGATGAAACAGAAATAAACAATCTACCCTTTTATGAAAAACTAGGTGTAATTGCCCAAACTACTAAAAAGAGAGAGAAGGTTGAAAGGTTATTAAAATTGTTAGAAAAAAAATGTAAGAAACTAAAATGGCTGGATACTATTTGCAACGAGGTCTCAGAAAGACAAAGAGAGCTTAGAGAAATTTTAAAAGAAGTGGAGGGAGTTATTGTAGTTGGTTCTAAAAAATCAGCTAACACTACTCGTCTAGCAGAAATAACAGAAAAAAATAATAAAAAATTATTTTGGGTTGATTCTTTAGAGGAAATAAAAGTGGAAGAAATAAAAAAATTAAATTCGATCGGCCTTGTTTCAGGAACATCAGCCCCAGATTGGGAAATTGAAAAAATTAAAAATTTTTTAAAAACAATCGAAAATGAAAAAAATTAAAAGAAAAAAAACTAAAATCATAAAAATTGGCAATATAGAAGTTGGCGGGAACAATCCTGTTGCTATACAATCAATGACTAATACTCCCACTAAAAACATAAAAAAAACCATTGAACAAATAAAAAAACTAGAGAAAGCTGGGTGTGAAATTATTAGGGTAGCAGTTCCAGACATCGCTTCAAGCCAAGTATTGAGGAAGATTAAAAAAAGCATAAACATACCACTTGTAGCTGATATCCATTTCTCAGCTAAAATAGCAATAGAGTCAATAAACCAAGGAGTTGATAAACTAAGAATAAATCCAGGAAATTTTCCAGAGAAAGAATTAGGGCAAATAATTAAACTGTCAAAAAGAAAAAAAATACCTATAAGAGTAGGTGTTAACGCTGGGTCTTTAGATCAAAAAATATTAAAAAAATACGGCTCTCCTAATGCCCAAGCAATGGTGGAATCAGCTATGAAAAGTATTAAAAAAATGGAAAATCATAATTTTAAAAATTTAGTAATTGCCCTTAAAGCATCAGACATAAACAGAACTATAGACGCTTATGAAATATTATCAAAAAAAGTGGACTACCCTCTCCACCTGGGGATAACAGAAGCTGGTACTGAATTTTCCGGAACTATCAAATCATCTATCGGACTAGGCTATTTACTTTTAAACGGAATTGGAGACACTATAAGAATATCTTTAAGCGCCGATCCGGTTAAGGAAGTAAGAGTTGCTTGGGAAATATTAAAAGCCCTAGACCTAAGAAACAGGGGTATAAAAATGGTTAGTTGTCCAACTTGTGCTCGCGCTACTATTAATGTAACTAAACTTGCTCCTCAAGTAGAAAAAATGACTGAAAATATAAAAAAACCGCTTAAAATAGCGGTTATGGGGTGTATCGTAAATGGCCCGGGAGAAGCTGGAGAAGTAGATTTAGCAGTAGTGGGAGCTGGGAAAAAAGCCATGATTATAACTAAGGGGGATAAGAAAAGACTAATAGAGAAAAAAGATATTTTAAAAGAATTTAAAAAAGAAATAGACAAAATAAAGTAAGTGAATGTTCAAGCAACGTTCAAAAAATTTTTAATATAATATATTTATTATTTTCTAATATTAACATCATAATTAATTTGTTCGATCTTACGAAGATGACCTCTAGCTTGATCATATTTAGTGCGGAGATAACCCGTCATATCAAACTCAACCAATTCAGCCATAACATTATTAACTGTATTTTTTAATTTAACAACATCTTCCAACTCTCTATTTGAGGCCTTATTTACAGCTAAACGCACCAACTCACCTAAACAATCACAAATCCCTCCAATATAACTATCATAATTTATTTTTATACCTTTTATAGAATCAATTTTTTTACCCATCATTAAAAAATAAAACATCTTAGCTTCGACATATTCTTCTACGCCCGCCCTATATGAACCCTCATCAGAAATTCTTTTAAAACTAAATTTTTTCTCGAGTTTTTTTAAAATATTTTCTACACTTACAAACATATCTTCTGCCTTCTTCATATCTCCTCTGTGAAGAGTAAAAATAATTCGCTTAGAATCGTGTAATATTATATTAGAAAGACTTATAATTTGCCTTCTTTCGCTATTTGAAGCAATATAGTCCTTTTTAAGCTTCTTGATAAAATTTTTATTAATCATTTTTCACGTAACGTGAAACGCCTAACGCATAACGCTAATTTGTCTCTCGTATAAATTTATTTTATAAACAAACTAAAGCTACTTAACCACTCTAAATACTTCCTCGATAGTAGTTAAGCCTTCCAGGGCTTTTATAATCCCATCTTGGATCATTAAAACTGCCCCCTCCTCTACAGCGGCCTGCTCTATATCATAAGTAGTCATTCCATTTTTTTGAATTAATTTCTGAATGGTAGGGCTTATATCTAAAACCTCATAAAGACCTATCCTTCCTTTATAGCCCAAATTATTACACTCCAAACAGCCCTGCCCCTTATAAAATTTTAGTTTTTCCGGAAGCTCAACTCCCAAATCAAGGTTAAGGTTATTTAAATTCTGCTTTACCTCCGCAAGCTTTTCCTCAGAAATATCCACCTCTTTTTTACAATTAGGGCAAATTCTTCTAACCAATCTTTGACCGATGCTACAATTTAAAGAAGCGGCCAACATGCTTTTTTCCACACCAAGGCCCGCAAATCTATAAAGAGCCCCTGCTGCACTATTAGCATGAACAGTTGATAATACTAAATGACCGGTTTGACTAGCCTCTATAGAAATTTTAGCTGTATCTTCATCTCTAATTTCTCCTATCATCATTATATTTGGATTTTGTCTAAGCAGAGACTTCATAGCCTTGGAAAAAGTGTATTCTTGCTCTTCATCAATCTGAGTCTGCATAACTCCCTCTAAATGGTATTCAATAGGGTCTTCAACCGTTATAATTTTAATATCAGGTTTATTTAATTTATTTAACATACTATAAAGAGTGGTAGTCTTACCAGAACCAGTTGGACCAGTATTTATAATAATTCCTCTAGTTTTTTCTAAAGCTTTATTTATAATCCCTAATGCATAAGGTCTCATTCCTAATTCTTTCATATCTAAAGAAGCCGCTTGATTGGCTAACAACCTAATAACCACAGTCTCTCCATATCCACCTGATATAATAGAAACACGACAATCCATCTTTTCTTCTTTTAAGAAAATACTAAATCTACCGTCCCAAGTTGCCTTTTTAATATTAGTTGGAAATCCAGCCAATATTTTAATTCTGGACAAAGAGGATAAATAATGATCTTTAGTTAATTTTAAAAAATCATGGAGAATACCATCTATTCTCAATCTTATTTTTACTCCATCTGCCTCTGGTTCAATATGAATATCACCAGCATTACTTTTTATAGCAGTAGCTAAAACAATATTAACCATTTCTTTATTTGGTATATTTTCTATCCTGTCTTTATCAACATCGTTTATATTCATAGCCATCTCCCATCCCTGAGCTATTTCTCCTTCGGTTAACTTTATTCCTCTACCAAAAGTCTTTGATATTACTATGTCATATAAAGTATCTACATAATCAGTCTTCCCAATAACTCTAAATACTTCATCTACACTCGTTGTGCCTTCTAAAGCTTTTAAAATTCCGTCTTGTAACATCGTTACCATTCCATTCTCTATTGCTTGTTGTAATATTCTAAAAGCAGGAGCGTTTTCAGAAGCTAAAGCTTTAATATTATCAGACATAGTAAATATCTCATATATTCCAATTCTTCCTTTATAACCAATTCCATTACAATATTCACATCCTTTACCGACCCTATAAAATGTATCTAACTTTTTAGAAACCTCTACTTCTGATTTAGGCGATATTACCGCTAATATTTTTTCAACTTTCTCCTTCCGATCTTCTTCTAATTCATCTTTTTCTCTACAGTGTTCACAAAGTTTTCTTATTAATCTCTGTCCGATTATAGCATTTATGGAAGGTGTTAAAAAATATGGTTTTACTCCCATATCTACTAGACGAGGAATAACTCCAGAAGAATCATTGGTATGAAGAGTAGATAAAACTAAATGACCAGTCAAACTAGCCTGAATAGCAATATCGGCTGTTTCTAAATCCCTTATTTCCCCCACCATCACGATATCTGGATCTTGTCTTAATATAGACCTAAGACCATTAGCGAAAGTATAGCCTTTGCTTTTATCAACCTGACTCTGATTAACACCCTCAAGATGGTACTCAATCGGATTTTCCAAAGTAACAATTTTTGTCTCTGGACTGTTTAATTTTTTTAAAACCGCATAAAGAGTTGTTGTCTTTCCAGAACCAGTCGGACCAGTGGTTAAAAGAAGTCCGTTAGGTTTTTTCATTTCTCTTTTTAAAATTTCCTGAGCCTGAGGCATTAATCCTAGTTTTTCAAAAGGTAAACTTATAGATTCTGATTTTAAAATTCTCATTACCACACTCTCACCATAGTTAGTTGGTAAAAAAGATGATCTTACTTCTATTTTTTCATTATCTAAAAATATAGTATATCTTCCATCTTGAGGTTTATCAGTTATATTAATTTTTACACCAGCAAGTAATTTCATTCTCGATACTATTTTGTGCCACTTACCCTTGTTTACAATGGCGGCATCCTGTAAAACCCCGTCTATTCTAAGACGAACCTTAATTCCCTCTTCTTCAGCCTCAATATGAACATCGCTAGAATTAGTTTTAATGGCCGTTGCCAATATTAAAACCACCACATCCGAAATATTTACATCGTTAATTTTCTCATTTAAATGCTTATAATCAGTAATTTCATTTTCAAATCTCTTTATGTCTTTTTCTTCTATTTTAACCCCTCTAACAACATGTTTTATTCTAGGAAGACTATTGTAAACTTTAAGTGCATATTCCAAACTATATTCAGAAACAAAATACACCTTCACTTCAGAGTGATGTTTTTTACTTAAAATTTTAGCTAATTCTGTTATTTCTTCCCTTTCAGGATTAGTAGTAGCTATACGAATTCTCATTCCATCATAAAAAAAACAAACCACTCTTAAATCATTAGCTTCTTGTTCGTTTATTAAAGTTAAAGCCTCTGGACTCAAAGGAAATCCAAAAAGATTTATATAAGGAACACCTAAAGAACTAGCCACTGCCTTAGCCTTTTCTTCTTTTTGTTTTAATTCAAGCTCTTTTTGTTTTTTTTGGAATTGACCCTGAATAGTCTCTTCCTCAAGTTCTTCTCCATGAGAAGCTCTAATCAAATTCTCAAGCGATCCAAAACCTTTGTCGTCTGACATAGTTTATTATTTTTATTTTTTTACTTTAGCCACCAGTCTAGCTAATTTACTAACACTACCCTTAGAAGAATTTAATCTTATAAAAAATTCTGTCCAAGCGGTAATACGAAAAGCACTGAAGGCTGATCCGGCCAAAGCCATCAAGACAGCCAGTATAATTATTCCAACAATAAAAATCCAAAAACTTAACATAATCCAGGAAAAATAAACTGCTAAATTAAAGAGAAGTAATATTGGAATAAACGCCAAGGTCAATCCAATTAATATAACCAAACCGACTATAAATGAAAGAAAAAACAATATAAAAGCCATTTCGATACTCACGAGCCAATTTCTTATAAACAAGTTAAAAGCTTTCTTAATAGAAAGAATAAAACTATCTCCCTCTATAACAGCATAACAAATAGCATATTTTGCAATAAAAGCTAAAATTAGGGCCAAAGGAATGAAAACAATAAATAACAACGCATTAACCAAAAACATACTAGAAAGAAGACTGGAGCTATAAGATGTGAAAAATATCAACAAACTTAAAATCAAAAGTATAAAATAAACAAAAAATTTAACTACCAAATTTATACCAAATATTTTCCAAAAATTCTTCACACCCGATTCAACCCCCACCTGAATATTTGTTTCACCCTTATTATTAACAATATTAGCTGTATTATTTACTAAGCCTCCTTGAGATACCATGGATAACCAAATCAAAAAACCAAGCAAAACTAATACAATTAAGGTGATGGTCAAAAGTATAATCATTGAAATTGGATCATTCTTAAACAAATTTCCAAAATTAAACAAAAAACTTTTACTAAAGATTCCTGCACTCTTAATACTACCAATATTGTTCAAAAATCTGTGACCAAAATCAGGGCCCATTCTGTTAAAAATAATTTCAAATTCTAAAAAACTACCTAAAAAAGCAGCAAAAAAACCAAAAAACCATAAATGTTTAAATTTCCAAATAATCTGTGCGCTTTTTTTTAAAATTGTTCGATATAAATACATATTTGATTATTTATTTTACTAAACCAATAAAATAATAAAAATTGCTTTAGTAAAATAAAATTATTATATTATAAAAATTACAAATAAAAACTTTTACTGTTTGTGTTTATTGTTTTATTATATTTTTTATTATTATAACATATTTTTTAAAAACAAAAAAGTGCTTATTTTAAAAGCACTTATTTGTTTTTCAAAAATATTTAAAAAGATAAATAAAATCCCGGATCAACCCGAGATTTTATTTATAAAAATTTTATATTTTTAGATCTTCTACAGATGAAGTGTCAACCTCTTCGTTTGAAGTGTCAACCTCTTCGCTTCTGTTACTAACTGAACCTCCTTGACCTTGATTTGGATCATAAATTTTTAGGTTTACCCTAGCATTGTTCTTAGCACCCACAATCTTTAATAAAGTTCTGATAGCTTGGGCAGTCTGACCTCTTCGGCCAATAACATTACCCATGTCTTCTGGGTCTACTTTTAATGTTAAAAGAACACCCATCTCGTCCACACTTCTTTCAACCGAAACTCCTTCCGGTTTAGCAACGATGGACCTTACGATTGTTTCAAGAAAATCTTTGTCTTTTACTGAATCTACCATAGTTTTTTTTCTTCCAACTTTGACTCCTTAGTCAAAACCAGAAAATTTCTTAATTAAATTATTATTCAATCTACATAATCTCTTACGCAGTTGCTAACTTATTTATTCCCTTTTTTTTCTTCTTCTTTAATTTCTTCTTTTACCTCTGCCTTAGCAGAGTCTTTACTGCTAACTTCCCCCTTCTTTTCCTCTTTCACTTCTTCTTTAATACTATCCTTATTACCTGTTTCTCCTTTTTCTTCTTTCTTCTTTTTTCCAACCTTGCTAGCCTTTACCTTTTCCCCTTCTATTATTTTTTTATCTATCAATAAATTATTTACTGTTGGAGACATTTGTGCACCCTTGCTTATCCAATATTTTATTCTATCCTCTTTAACTTCCAAAATTTTATCATGAGGATTATAAAAACCAAAAATTTCCAAAGCACGACCTTGGGGGGTTCTGGCTTTTTCAGAAATAATCATTCTGTACATAGGTTTATTTCTTTTTCCGGTTCTAGATAATCTAATAGTCAACATTTTTCTTTAATTTAAATAACATTACTGTTTTTTTTTGTAAAAAAGTAATTGGAATCTAAACTTATACTTATTTTTTAATTTCAATTAATATCTACAATAACTTAATAAAACTAAAAAGTCAATAGAAAATTTAAAAGGCCCGTTTTAAAAAACAAACGGGCCCAAAACAGCTTCTAGGGATCGGGGAGAAAGCACAATTTTATAAAACCTCTTAATCTGCTTAAATTAAACGGTTTTTTAACAACATACCGAACCCCTTCCTTAAGTAATTTTTTTTCTGTTTCAAAATCAACATTTCCACTCATGATGATAATAGGTAAGTCTTTATTAAAAAATAACATCTCTTGACTCAATTCTAAGCCATTTTTTTCGTCTATGACATAATCGCTTATGACTAAATCAATATCATTTTCTAAAAAAGAATTAATCGCATCCGTTGTGTTTTTCGCAATAAAAACTTCTTGTCCCTGGCCCTCTAAAAACTCTTTTAAAATGTCTAAAATAGCTTGCTCGTCATCCACCACTAAAATCCTCTTCATTTACAAACCCCCCTTTTTATTATTGTTACTTTTTAAAACAATAGTATTAAAACAACTTAAAGTTATTATAAAATAATATCAAAAAAAAGTCAAGCATTTTAACAAAAAACTACCTAACATAATTAAATTACTATTACTAACACAAACCTTACACTCTTAATCCTCTAAAAAATACCCCCTATTGTTGACTTCTCATAAAATA
>JAIOTG010000097.1 GCA_021106995.1 bacterium | reverse complement strand
TTTACCCGTTTTAAAAATATTACGGGGGGTGACAACGGGTTGGCAGGTTTTTTCATTCGAAATAGGTGATTGAGTCAGGACAAAGGGAATTGCTCCGTTTGATCCTGTGTTTCCGATCCGTGGTGTGCTTGCACAGCCTGTGAAAAAAAACATTACTGATATTGTTAAGAAAATCGTGAAAAATATTTTTGCTTTCATTTTTTATTCCCTTCCTTTTTTCAGTGTGACTAAATTGTTATTTTTTTCGAATGTGTGGGTTGACGTTGATTTGGAAGCCTTCGTTGGCGACAAATAAATCAACAATTTTATTTTCTTTAATATTGGCATCAGTGGGGCTGTATTGCGGTGTAATCAGTTGAAAATTTTGAAGTAAATTTTCATCAATTTTTCCAACAAATTTTTGAGCCGTTTTTTGAGCGCGGTTCATAGCTTTTTCTCTTGTTTCGTTTTGTAAACAATATGAAACAAAATAAATTTTCTTACCCGGTTCGTAGGATTCTTTTAGCCTTTTTGCCACTGTTTTAAGTTCAGAGTCAGTGCTTTGACAAAATGGTAAAGTGGCTACGCCTTTTGGTAAATCCTCGTAACACAAGGCAGTAATTTCGACCCCATAATCCACCCAGCCTGCACTCTGTGAAAATAGACCGGATCCAGCCACGGTTAACGCTTCACTGTATTGATCATGCAGATTGGCATTTACCGAACTAGCACCCAGTCCTTTTGAGTTGCTTCGCGCCACCGGAATTTTTCGTTGGAGCAGAAGAACATTAGAAGTGTAAGTTAGGTCCTTGGCGTAATAAAGAACCTGTTTTATAACTTCCAGGGGGGCGTAGTCGCCGTAGTCGATAATTCGAACTTGTCCCAGTAGTCGAGTATTTTGGGGAACTCCGGGGAGAATATTGATATTATTCTCGTTTTCCTGCTCTTTAAACCAGACCGAAGCCTGATAGGGTTCTGAAAAGATATTCCAGCCTCTTGACCTTGATTCCAGTATGTTCATAGGAATTTCTTCTAAACCCTCTGGCTTAAAAATTTTTGTCTCTGAAGACAGAATTGGTCTGGCTCCGGCTCCTTCTGGTAAGATCGGGAGATTGCCCGGATAAACAAATTGTGCACCATAGTTGGTGCTGTTTAGGGTTGGGCTGTAAATAGCTTGTGCTGATGCTTCGTTTTGATCCTCTGCCCAAACTGTGGCAGTGGTCATAACAAAAAAAATAATTAACGGAAATATCATCCTTTTTTTCATTTTTTCCCCTTTCTTTAAGAGGCACTTTGCCTCTTAGATTAAGAAGGCAAAGTGCCTCCTATTATCAATAATTATTTGGTTTACGGTGTCGCGGGAGGAATATCCCCGATGATTGTGTAACTATGGGCCATTGCTGACCCAAAAGCACCATTTTCACCATATTCGGCAAAGCTTTGACTTTCACCAAATCCTTCCGCATATTGGCCGTTTAATATTTCAAGCCCAGTAACCGTAGAGGTCATCGAACTTGAATCAATGCCCCCGGCGCTTTTAGTGGAACTCGTTTCCACTCCACCATTAACTGTCGCCACTCCAGAAATACTTCCTGTAAATTCGGAGTGAAAACCACCTACTTCTATACCCTCTCTTTCTGAAGAATAAGCATAACCTGATAGGCGTGCATCGCCAGTTAAAGTGGTGCCCTGGGTTTCTTGTGAAGAGGCACTAAGAGTGGTTTCATGATAGGCGGTCGAAAAGTTGTTTGTATCGCTGCCGATTTGACTCCAGTTTCCTAAATTTCCTGTAATATTAAGGTTTAGAGTGCCTTCTCCAGACATAGCTTGGGAAGTCCCGCTCATTTCAGCAAAGCCAAAAGATGAATTTGATAAAAAGCCATCTGCATTTGGTTCGGTGCCGATAGACGTTTCTCCATAAATATAGCCTCCGACCTCGGTGTAGCCTTCGGCCACATCACCGGTAAGATTGTAACTTCCGGATATAGCGAGATCTCCATAGCCTCCGTTTCCAACAGTCATATCACCCCAATCAAAATAGGGGTTGGTGCTGACTTCGCCGGAAGTGTCGGCCCAGGTACTGGTGTAAGTAAAAATTGTAACAATAATAATTGTCAAATAACACATCGTTTTCTTCATTTTCCTTTCCTTTCCTTTTGTTTTTAGTTTAAACAGACTTTTTAAAAAATACTACTTTATTGGTTATTCACCTCCTTTCTTTTGCAGATTTAAAAAACGATTTAACTTTTATTTATAGCATTTTTTAAAAAATATGTCAAGCATTTTTAGCCATTTTTATGCTTTTTTCTTAATTGACACTAGGGTTTTAGTGATATATAATAATACTATAGTTAATAAATAAATTTTTAATAAATTCGCTTGTTTTACCCTGTTTTGGCAGGATATTATCGTTTAGCGAAAATGATATATGATTATAAGTTGGATAGGGCATTCTTGCTTTAAAATACAAGATAAAACAGGGGCAGATGGAATTACTCTAGTTACTGATCCTTTTGATAAAAATATAGGTTTAAAACCACCTAGTTTTGAAGCTGATATTGTAACAATTAGTCACGACCCCCATGATCATAACAATGTAAAAGCTTTAAGAGGGGATCCCTTTGTAATAGACATGGCAGGGGAATATGATTTAAAGGGAGTTATGATTCAAGGTGTTAATTCTTATCATGACGAAAAAGGGGGCAAAGAAAGGGGTGTTAATATAATTTATAGAATTGAGATGGATGATATTTCAATAGTTCATTTAGGGGATTTGGGACATATTTTAGAAAATAAACATCTAGAAGAATTGGTGGGAATTGATATTTTAATAATTCCGGTTGGTGGGAAATATACGCTGGATGCTAAAAGGGCTGTTCAAGTGGTTTCTCAAATAGAACCCAGAATGGTCATACCTATGCATTATAAAACATCAAAATTAACAGTTGATATTGATAAATTAGATGATTTTATAAAAGAAATAGGGGTTGAGCCTACTTACGAGGATAAATTAAAAATTAGTAAGAAAGAGTTGCCACAAGATAGTATGGAGGTGGTAGTTTTTAATATTTAAAATTTTTCGATTCAGAATGAAAAATAAAAAAGAAAATAAATTATCTGATAAGTTTAGTAGAGAGGAAAAAATAGAAAGAGATAAAATGTTTTTAATGGGAACCGGAGTTTGTTTTTTTATGACTTTGATTTTTGTTCTATGGATTTTTAATTTAAGTTCTTTTTGGAAAAATCAGGCCAGAGAACAGGAAAACAAAGAAGGTAACGCTTTTTTGGAAGATTTATTAAATATAAAAACTTTAGGAAAAGAGATTGGTCAGGACATGAATGAGATTAAAGAAAAGTTAACAGACATACAAAAACAACAAGAAGAAGTGGAAAAAAATAAAATTGATCAAGAAGAGATAGAGATATTAAAAGAAAAATTAGAAGAGAAAAATTAAAAAATTTAAATATAATGACCCGAAGGGTTTTTTATTATTGTTAAACTGTAAATATGGCAAATAAAAAAAATAAAAAAGAAGACTCTGACAAAGAGGTTGAAAATGACAGCGGGGATAAAAAAAATAATTTTGAAAAAACAGAATACGGATTAGTTTCCCCACAACCTATTGTCGAGGAAATGAGCAAGTCTTATTTGGATTATGCTATGAGCGTAATAGTCCAGAGGGCTTTACCTGATGTGAGAGACGGTCTTAAGCCGGTTCATAGGAGAATACTTTACGCTATGTGGGGTCTAGGACTTAGATCTAGCTCTAGATTTAAAAAATCAGCCACTGTGGTCGGAGAAGTTCTTGGTAAATATCATCCTCATGGAGATTCGGCTGTTTATGAATCTATGGTTAGATTGGCCCAAGATTTTTCTATGAGATACCCTTTAGTGAACGGACAGGGTAACTTCGGATCCATGGATGGAGACAGTGCTGCTGCTATGCGTTATACGGAAGCTAAGATGGCTACTATTTCAGAAGAACTTCTTTTTGATATTGAAAAGGAAACTGTTGATTTTTCTCCTAATTTTGATGGTTCTCAGGACGAGCCAAGAGTTATGCCAACTAAACTGCCCAACTTACTTCTAAATGGAACCATGGGCATTGCGGTTGGAATGGCCACTAACATCCCTCCTCATAATTTAGGCGAACTTTGTGAAGCTATTTCAGCCTTGATAGATAATCCTGATATTTCAATTGAGGAATTAGTTAAAATTGTTAAGGGACCTGATTTCCCAACCGGCGGTGTTATTTATAATCAAAGGGATATAGTTAATGCTTATGCTACTGGAAAGGGAAGTATAACGATGAGAGGTAGGGCTGAGATTGAAGAAGATAAAGAAGGTAAACAGCAGATAATTATAAGTGAAATACCTTATCAGGTTAATAAAGCTTCTTTGGTAGAAAAAATAGCTGACTTGGTTAAAGAAAAGAAAATTCAGGGAATAAAAGATTTACGTGATGAATCTGATAGGGATGGTGTAAGAATAGCGATAGATCTTAAAAGAGATTCTTATCCCAAGAAAATTTTAAATAGTTTGTATAAAAAAACTCCCTTGCAGTCTAATTTTGGAGTTAATATGCTTGCTTTAATAGACGGAATACAGCCAAGAGTGCTTACTTTAAAAATGATTTTAGTAGAATATGTTAAGCATAGAGAGGAAATTATACAAAGAAGACTTCAATTTGATCTAAACAAAGCTAAAGCTAGGGCACATATTTTAGAAGGTTTAATGATAGCTTTAAAAAACATTGATGCAGTTATTAAGGTTATAAAAGCATCTGAAAATAAAGAAAAAGCTAAGATCAATTTAATAAATAAGTTTAAGTTAACAGAAATACAGGCAGTGGCTATTTTAGAGATGAAATTACAAAATTTAGCTAACTTAGAGAGAAAAAAGATAGAAGAGGAATTAAAGGAGAAGAAGCTTTTAGTAAAAGATTTAGAGGAAATTTTAAAGTCTAGGACTAAAATGAGAAATATAATTAAAAAAGAAATTAAAGAATTATTGGAAAAGTATGGAGATGAGAGAAGGACGAAGGTGGTGGCTCATGAAGTAAGAGAATTTAGTACCGAAGATTTAGTTCCTAATGAAGAAACAATGATAATGATGACCAGGGATGGATATATAAAGAGGCTTTCTCCGGATACTTTTAAGGTTCAGGCCAGGGGGGGTAAGGGTGTTGTCGGTTTATCTACCAAGGAAGAGGATATGGTAGAATTTATTTTTACTACCATGGCCCATAGCGACCTTCTCTTCTTTACTACTCGTGGAAGGGTGTTCCAGCTTAAGGCCCATGAAGTACCGCAGACTAGTAGAACAGCCAAGGGAACTCCAATTGTAAACTTTTTACAGTTAAATAATAGTGAAAAAGTTACGTCTGTTTTACCTTTAGATAAAATATCAAAAGCTAAATATTTATTTTTCGCTACAGAGCAAGGATTGGTCAAGAAAGTTGGCCTTGAGTTATTTACAAATATAAGAACTTCAGGATTAATTGCTATTAAAATAAAAGAAGGGGATAGATTAATTTGGGCTAAGCCGACTAGAGAAAAGGATCAAATTCAACTTATAACTGCTCAGGGCAAGGCAATTCGTTTTGAAGAAAGTGATGTTCGGGCAATGGGTAGAACCGCTAGTGGTGTACATGGTATTAGAATTAAAAAAGATGATCATGTAATTGGTATGGGTATTATTAAAAATGATAAAGAAAGAAGAGGTAAATACCAGGTTTTAACTATATCTGAAAAAGGACTTGGCAAGAGAACTTCTTTAAAATTATATAAAGCTCAAGGAAGAGGTGGTTCTGGAATTAAAACTGCTAAAATTACAAGTAGAACTGGTAGATTGGTCAATAGTTTTGTGGTTAGTCCAGATTTAATGAAAGAAAAAGATTTAATAATAATGTCAGAAAAAGGACAGGTTATTAGGTTGCCATTTAAATCTGTTGCGCAAGCCGGAAGAGATACTCAAGGTGTTAGTTTGATGAAATTAAAAGAAAAAGATGATAATGTTGCTTGTTTAACTTGGGTTTAAAATTCTTTTAAATAAAAAAGAGAAGAGGTGGTATAAATACCACCTCTTTTTATTATTTTATATAGATTTTTCCTTCTTTTGGATCTATTTTTCCTGCTTGAGCAGTACCATCGTTAAAAGTTTTAACCACCCTTTCCCAAAACTTTTTAAATAATTTCATAAGGAAATCATCTTTTTTAACGTTTTTCATAATCCCTCCTTTGACTAGCCTTAGGTTAAAATTGATTCATTTTTAATCCTATCATGACAGAAAATAATTATCAAGCTTATTTGATTTGTACACAGTTTTTCCACCTAAAAACTCCTGGTTTTACACAGTTTTTCCAGATAAAACCGTATTGACGCTTGTTTTTGTGCGTGGTAGTATAAAATGTTTTTAAGAAGTTGTTTTTATTATGTTTGTTTTTTATTATTTTCTTGAAAGAAATTTTTATTCTTTTTCGTATTAAGATTATAGAGATATAATTTTTTCAAGAATATAGTGATTATTAAAAGATAAATTTAAAAGGTTCTTGACAAATAAAAACAGGTGTGATATCATAAAATGTTCTTGAGTAAAAAAAAATAAGAGGTCTATTTGAGCGGGTTAGGCACGACAAGCATGGGGATTTTCTACTAAGGGTTTGGTGGCTTTAGCTATTAAATACCTGGGGAAAATTTTCTTGCCTACCCGCTTAAATTGATCTCTTTTTTTTATTCAATATTTGTGTCTACATTTTCATTTAGAGTTTCTTTTATTTTTTCTTCATTATCATTTTTACCATTTTCACCAGTGGTGTTGTTGTTTTCTGTCGATAATTTTTCTACTCCCTCTAAACAAACAGCTCTCCAGGGTGAGTATTTTGAATAAAATCTTCTTTCTTTTTTCTCTTTATCATTATATTCAACAATGTAATCAAAGTAGGCCTCGGCTCCTTTGTGGGCGCTTTCAGTGCACTTTCTTTCACCAGGTTTTAAATCAGTTGTTTCAATAATTTTGGTTGGAGCTGGGTTGGTTATGTTGTATATAACCGGATCAGTAGAGGTTACTTTACGACCATCATTAGTTCCCCAGAGGTCAAAAAATAAGTCATTACCTTCAATTCTATATTGTATTAATATGTGATTGGGCGTGTCATTAATAAACATAAAGTCAGGTTTTGGCACATAAATAGTGGCATCGGTTCCGGCTGGTTCATAGTAGAAAACTCTATAAGAATGACTACTTCTTTCTGTTATTTTCAGTCCGGTAGTGATGGCAGTTCTAAACATAGTAGTTGCGACCTGGCACAAGCCCCCTCCAAATTCAGGGACTGTTTTGTTTCCTTTTATAACAAGTTCGGCCTTGTAGT
>JAIOTG010000058.1 GCA_021106995.1 bacterium | reverse complement strand
TAGTGAAAAGGACTCAGGAATTAGGAATGACAAACGCAAAGGAAATTAACTACATAAGAGATTTGAGACAAACAGTTGCTAAGAAATAACTTTTTATTAAATGTCCTGGCGTAAAAAAACAAAAAACAAAAAAGATAACAACAGTCTTTATCTATTGATAGTGGTTGTTTTTTTGTTGTTTTTAGCCTGTATTAATAAACTTTATAATATCCAGATTATAAGGGGGGACTATTTTTCTGATTTAGCTTTAATGCAACATCAGGTTCACAGTGATTTAAAACCAGATAGAGGAGAAATTTTAATAGAAAAAGAAAGAGAGACCTCTGAAGAACTCTATGCCTTGGCAACTAATCGTGATTTTGCTTTGGTTTATGCTATTCCCAAAGATATAGAAAAATCTTTAGAAATTTCTGAAAAACTGTATAACTTTTTTGATCAGGAGGAAATGAAAAATGACATAGAGCATTATTTTAAAAAAGAGGATAAGGACAAATTAAATAAAGAGTTAAAAGATATTTTGAGTTTTTCTTCGGAAAGCGAAAAGCAGGCAAAAATTAATGAGGCTAAAAATAGATATAATAATTTAGATAGTGATACTGCCTGGCTGGAGGAAAGATTAAAAAAGATTGAAGAAAAGATTGAAGAAAAGAAGATGGAAATAATAAATAATTATAATAAAATTTTAGATAAACCAAATGATCCTTATGAACCAATTAAAAAAAGAGTGGATGGGGAAGATTTAAAAGATCTTTATATATATTTAAGTGGGGAAGATTTAAAAAGAGATAGTTTAGCTATAAAAAATGGTCAAATTTATAAAAATATAGACGGAAAAGAATCTTTATTTACCTTAGATGGGATATCTCATGTTATGGAAAGTTATCGTTATTATCCTGAGTCAGAAATTGGTTCTCATATGTTGGGTTTTGTTAGTTATAGTGATGATAGTCCGGAGGGTAACTATGGTTTAGAGGGATATTTTAATAAAGAACTTTCGGGCAGATTTGGTTACATTAAATCAAAACTAGAGGACGACAATGACGGTTTAATTATTAATGATAAAGAATATAAAAGAGCAGTTAATGGTAGTGATTTAGTTTTAACAATAGACAGGGCGGTTCAATTTTATATTTGTAATAAATTAGACGAAGTGGCGAGAAGGCATGGTGCAGACAAGGGGAGCGTGACTGTTATTAATCCAAAAACAGGAGCAATAATAGCCATGTGTTCCTGGCCGAATTTTGACCCCAACGATTATGGAAAGGTTGACAATATAGATGTCTATAATAATCCAGTTGTATTTGATGAATATGAGCCAGGATCGGTTTTTAAGACTATAACTATAGCCATTGCTTTAAATGAAGGTAAAATTACTCCAAGAACCAAATATGTTGATGATGGCAGGCTTTATATTAGTAATCATGAGATAAAAAACTCTGATTTTTTAACCAAGGGTGGTCATGGAGAGGTTGATATGAATTATGTTTTAGAACATTCTTTAAATACAGGAGCAATTTATGCCATGGATCAAGTGGGTCCTAAAATATTTGCTGATTATGTAAAAAAATTCGGTTTTGGAAGTAAAACAGATATTGAATTAGAAGCTGAAAATGACGGAAATTTAGCAAATTTATCAGGGGAGAATCCTGAAAGAATTTATGCTGCCACGGCATCTTTTGGACAAGGGTTAACAGTTACACCTCTTCAAATGGTGATGGCTTATGCCGCCATTGCTAATAACGGTATTTTAATGAAACCTTTTTTAGTAAAAAAGGTGATTGATGAAGATGGCAACGTTGATGTAACTAAATCCATACAAGTGAGAAGAGTTGTTTCTGAGGAGGCTTCTACGCTTCTTTCAGGTATGCTTGTAAATGTAATTGAAGGCGGTCATGCTAAGCTAGCAGCTGTTCCTGGCTATTATGTGGGAGGAAAAACTGGAACTGCTGAGGTGGCTTCATCAGGGGGAGGTTATGGAAATAAAACCATTCACACTTTTGTTGGATATGCTCCTATTGAAGAACCTAAATTTGTAATGCTAGTAAAATTAGACGACCCTAAGGACGTTGCTTATTCCGCTTCTTCTGCTGCCCCTCTTTTTGGAGAAATGGCTAAATTTATGTTAAACTATTATCAAGTACCTAAAACTAGATAAAATAATTTTTAAAAAATATTTATGTTTAAAAAAACATCATTACTTCTTTTGTCGGGAGTTTTATTATTATCCCCACTGTTTTTTATAAAAGCTGACGGGGGAATGATCCCTTATTATGAATCTGATTACAGAGATATTTATGAACCATCTCAAACAGCCTTAATTGTTTATAATGAAGGCATTGAAGATTTATATATTAAAGCAGGTTATGAGGGCGAGACTAATAAGTTTGTTTGGATAGTGCCGACTCCAAGTTATCCCGAGGCAGAGATTGCTCCTTATGATATTTTTGACGAATTATCAATTTATACTAGAAATGAGCGATTTGATTATAAGAGTGATAATTTAGAAGCTGTTGCTGGAAATTTTGGAGATGAAGATCAAAATGTTATAGTCCATAGCCAAGAACAGGTAGGAATTTATGAGGTGACAGTTTTTTCGGCTACAGGTGTGGACGGACTTTATGTTTGGTTAGAAGAAAATAATTATCCGGTAAAAGAAGATATAAAGGAAGTTTTGGATTGGTACATTGAAAAAGAGTGGTATTTTACAGCTATGAGAATTGATCCGAGCGGTGTTTTGGATCAAATAATTAGTGATTTTGATAAAGAGGTTGATATTAAAATTACTAAAGATAATTTAGCAGAGGAATTAGCTGATTATTACCTTGTTGAGCTTTTCTTAAATAAAGATTTTACTA
>JAIOTG010000013.1 GCA_021106995.1 bacterium | reverse complement strand
TCTTTTTGCTGATATTTTTCTCAATGTTAGTAGTTATTTTTTTCTTAGAAACAACTGCTTTCTTGACTCCAACCTTCTTTTCCTTAGATTTTGTTTTTTTTAATCCACTAAACGGAGTTTTATTCACAACTTTTTTCTTTTTTGGCATTTTTTTAATTTTTACAGACTTAACACTCTTTTTTCCTTTACTCAAAGTCTTGTTTTTTTTATTCGTCATATATAAAATAATTTTAATTTTTATTCTTGCTTTTCTATCTCATTCAATTCTTCTGATAAAATTTTTAATTCACCCATAAATTCATCGATTTTTTCCTTTTCATTATTATCTTCCAGATCAATTATAATCTTTTCTATTTTCTTCATTCGTTTTCTAATATTATTCTTCCTTAAAAGACTTATTATTTTTATTACTTCATTTTTAGCTTCATTAATTTCAACATTATAATAATCTCTTTCTCCTAAAATGGCTAACTTATCAAGAAGTTTCAATTCTTCTAGCAAAAAACCATCTTCCTCTTCTGTTTGACCGTTATTTTTAACTAAAAATTCTTTAAAATCAGAATAATTTAAATTCTCCAAATTACCATTTGAAGAATTTATTGTTTCTTTATTATAGTAAAAAATTAAGTTTTTGTAAATCTGTTTATTTTGTCCTCCCCGAACCTCCCCAGGCTCTAAACGATTTAGAGAATAAGATATAAGACTTGGAAATTTTAAAAGCAAAGCGAGTAAATTTTGAGAAGCTACACAATCTCTGTCTACATCCTTTTTAGGCCTATCATTTCTATTATCAACTTCTTCATTTCTGTATTGATTTTTATTTTTTTCTTTATAGTTAATCAATGTTTCTCTTAAAAGATTCTCATCAACACTTAATTTTTGGCTCAACTTCTTAAGCCAATGATCTCTTTCTATTAAATCACTTACTCGAGCTATTATGGGTAATAATTTTTGGACAGCCTCCCTTTTGCTATCAAGCTCCTCTGTTTTTATCCCGACAAAAGTTTTATCAAAATAATAATCCATAATATGATGAGCGGAGTCTAATAAACTTTTCCATTTTTTAACATCTTTCTTAATTAAATCATCAGGATCAAGCCCTTCGGGAAGAGTGACTATTTTTATTCTCATATCAAGAAAAGAAGCCTCTCTCACTCCCCTGTCAACCGCTATCTGCCCAGCCTGGTCCATATCAAAAGCTAAAATAATATTTGGGGAATATCTTTTAACTAAACTTAATTGATCCCTAGTAAGAGCCGTACCGGAACTGGCCACAACATTTTTAAAACCATTTTGGTGAGCCGTAATAGCATCCATCTGCCCTTCCATAATTATCACAGAATCCTCACTTTTTATAACAGTCTTAGCTTTGTCTAAACCAAATAAAATTTTGCTTTTGTTATAAATTGTAGTTTGAGGACTATTCACATATTTTCCCATTAATTCTTCTTTTTCTTTTTCCGGACTGACTCGAGCCGAAAAAGCAACCACATTTCCATTGTAATCATTAATAGGAAACATTATTCTCTCTCTAAAACGGTTATACACCCGTCCTGTTTCCTTTTTTCTATTAGCCAAACCACAGGCTATTATATCATTATCATTATATCCTTTTCCTTTTAAAAATTTAATTAAATCATCCCAAGACTCTCCGCTAAAACCTATTTTCCAATCCAATAAAGTCTCTTCATTTAAATTTCTACTTTTCAAATAAGCGCGAGCCGACTCAGCTGATTTTGACTCCACTAGAATTTGATGATAATAATTAGTCGCTATTTCCATTATATCCAACAATTTATTTCGCCTAGAAGCTTCTTTTGGGTTTTCTCTCTTTAAAGTAACTCCTGCTCTTGGAGCTAAAATACGCAAAGCTTCAACAAAACTAACACCTTCCATTTCCATTATAAAACTAATAACATCGCCCCCCTTACCTGAACTAAAACAGTGCCAAATTTGTTTCTCTGGAGACACCATAAAAGAGGGAGTTTTTTCTCTGTTAAAGGGAGAAAGGGCTGAAAAATTAGAGCCAACCGGTTTAAGCTGAATATACTCCTTTATTACATCTACGACATCTAATCTTGATTTTATTTCATCACTTATTTGCATAAATTAATATTACAATATGTCAATTACATTTTTCAAGCTTATTTTAGTAAAAATATTAAAAAAAATTCTTGCTTTAAAACGGGTATTAATTTAAAATATAATCAGAGATTAAAAGTCTTATAAAAAAACATTATCACAATTAAAATTAATACACAAATTATATTTAAGTATCTAAATACCTAATATGAACAATAAATGCTCTGTTGTAATTTGCACCTTTAATAGGTTGAATTATTTAAAAAAATGTTTAAAAAATCTACTAAATTTAAAATTTTCTGAATACGAAATCATTATAGTAAATGACGGCTCAAATGACGGAACAAAAGAATTTTTAGAAACCCTAAAAAATGAAAAAATAAAACCCATTCATCATAAGAAAAATTTAGGGTTAAGCGAATCAAGAAATACGGGAATAAAGAATGCAAAATACAATATTGTTGCCTTTACAGATGATGACTGCTTAGTGGATAAAAACTGGCTTAAAAATCTAAGCAAAGAATTCATAGATGATAATATCGGTTTTGTTATAGGACAAACCTTTTATATTAAAAAAGGATATCAGGGGTACTTTCCTGAAAGGCTAGTTTCAAACATAGGTGCAAAATGGCCCATGGGCTGTAATATTGCATTTTCCAAAAAAGTTTTTGAAAAATGCGGTTACTTTGACGATTTATTTTTCAAATATAACAACGAAGATTCTGAAATGGCTATAAGGGCTATATCTAAAAACTTTTCTTTTAAAAGATCTTTTAACGCTGTTGTGTATCATCAAAAAATAAACTGGAATACAAAATCTCTTTTAAAATCAGCAATAAATCCTTCCGTCTGGGTAATTCTTAAAAAAAAATATCCAAAACACTATCTACATTTCAATCCCCCGATTAAATTTGGACTTTTTATCAATATAAAAGACTATTTTTACATTTTAACTCTTCCTATTCTTCTTCCCCTGCTTTTAATAAGATACTTAATTAACGGAAAAAAAGACTTAAAAATATTCTTCACAAAATGGCCTATTCTTCTGATATTAAGACGCTACCTAATATACAAAGAGGCTATAAAAAACAGGGTTATAATACTTTAAGAAAATAATCTTTTTATCCAACTTTTTTTCTCTTCTTTATTGTCTTTTTTAACTATTTTTCTTTCCTTCGAATTATTTACCCAATTTTTTAATCTCATTATCTCTCTTTGAACTAAATCTCCGTCATACTCAGCATTATGCTTATGAGCACCGGCATAACTGGCCTCTTTATGGTCTAAGTGAAGATTAAAAACAATACGACTCTCGTCTTCATCTACATAAATATGAAAACGAGGATAGAAACCGCCCCCTAAACGACGGACAAGACTCTCCTGATTACTTCTTCTATCTCTTATAAAACCATAACCAGCCCTTCTTAAAAATGTATAAGGATTGTCACTTATTTCATTTCTTTTAATTTCCAATTTCATTTTTATTAACTTTAAATATTAAAAAATTATTAATTACAAAACGACCTGAAGCTAAAAATACACCTATCACAAGTTGCGCTAATATATAATAGACTTTAAAGAAATCCACTAAAACAAATAAAAAAAACAAATTTAAAAACATTGTACAGACAGTCATCGAAAAATAATAATAAAATTGTTTTTTTATTCCATCAACAGAATCCTCCCTAAAAGTCCAAAATTTTTGGAGTGAAAAACTAACTATAAAAGCAGTTGAATATGATATTGCAGCTGACACCAAATACCAAAAATCCAACACATCAGTAAGAAAAAATAAAATGCTTAAATCAACTATAGTCGCCATTCCTCCGGCTATCAAAAACTTTATAATTTTTTTATTCTTGTCAGCTAAATAATAAATTTTAGAAAAATTGTCAGCTAAATATTTTTTGAGATTATTATAATATCTAGGCATTAAAATATTTTAAATACTATTTCTTTGAGACCATTTAATAGTTTTTTTAATTCCCTCTTCCAAATTTACCTTTGGACTCCACCCCAAGATATTTCTAGCCAAAGAAGCATCTAAACAACTTCTTTCTTGCTCTCCCGGAATATTCGAATCATATATTCTTTTTGTTCTTTTTCCTAAAGCTTTATCAAGAAAACGAACAATATCAAAAATAGGCACTTCTTTACCTAGGCCGATATTTATTTCTCCACTGTATTCCGAATCCATAGCCTTAATAAAGGCATCCACAACATCATCAACATAAACAAAATCTCTAGTTTTAGAACCATCTCCATTAATGGTATAAATTTCATCATTTATAGCTTTGTCAATAAAAATGGACACCACACCGCACTCCCCCCCCTTATATTGTCTGGGTCCATAGATATTAGCGAATCTAAGAACGGTATAATCTTGACCAAAAACTTTATGATAATAATTTAAATATTTTTCAAAACAAAGTTTATTTATTCCATAAGGAGAAATCGGATAAGGCTGAGCTGTTTCAAGAGTTGGGATGGAACTATCTTCTCCATATATAGCCCCGCCAGTTGACGCAAAAATTATTTTTCTAACATTATTTTTTTTACAATTTTCTAAAATATTAACCCCCCCAACTACGTTTATATGATTGTCTGTCTCGGGATTTTTAATTGAAAACCTAACGTCAATCTGGGCTGCTAAATGAAAAACAAAATGAAACCTTTCTTTTTTAAAAATTTCTTTTACTTTTATTGATCTTATATCTAAATTATAAAATTTAGCCTTAGAATTAATATATTCCTCCTTGCCGCTACTTAAATTATCAATTACACTAACTTCAAAACCTAAATCAATTAATTTATCAACCAAATTAGATCCAATAAAACCAGCCCCCCCAGTCACTAAACATCTATACATAAATTTACTAAAATTAAAGTTTATATAAGCATATCTTTATTACACTTATATAAACAAAAACTGGTTCATGTGTCAATACAAATTTTATTTATTTTTAACTCCTATATCTTTCTTTATATCACTAATAATATTGTCTAATCTATAATCAGATTTAACATAATATTTATCTACGCCAAAATTTATATAAGAGCTGACTTTATCGGCACTAGCAGTGTTGGAAACTACAAAAATAGGGATAGATCTGTATTTTAAATCTTTTTTAGCCTTAATTACAAAATACAAACCATCTTCTTTGCCTAATAAATAATGATCTAACCAAACAGCATCTATATCACCCAATTCTTTTAAATATTCAAAGGCCTGTCTGGCTCTCCGCGCTGTAATTACATCAAAACCGCTTTTTTCAAGTTTTGTTTTAATCGCTTTTAAAAGAGGAGCTTCGTCCTCTACTACTAAAATTTTTTTATTGTTAGTCATATTTTTATAAAAATAATTATTATTTAGCTGGATTTAGAGTCCTACTACCTTCCTTCTTTTTCATTCCTCTAAGCGGAAATTCTACATAAAATGTGGTGCCCTTATTTTTAGCAGATTTAAACCAAACTTTTCCATTAGCCTGGTCTATTATAGATTTAACAATATAAAGCCCAAGCCCCGTTCCTTGAGAATCTTTTTCCCTAACATTATCAGCTCTAAATAATTTACTAAAAATCTTATTTTGCTGTTTCTTTGGAATTCCATATCCAGAATCAGAAAATTCCATTAAAAGATTCTTTCCCTTAATTTTTATCTTAACGCCAATTTTACCACTCTCTGGAGTATATTTAACTGAATTGGTCAAGAAATTTTGGAAAATAATCCTAATTAAACTTGGGTCAGCATTTATCTTCGGAATGTTTTTATTATAATTTTTACTTATTTTTAATTTTTTTTCTTTTATTTGATATTTTAATTCATTTAAAACGCTTTCGGACATATCTCTAAAATTTAGAGGTTCAGGATTAACAGCTAAGGTTCCGAGCTCAATGCGAGAAACATTAAGAAGAGCATTGACCAAATCCACCATTCTTTGGTTTCCTTTATAAATTTCTCCTAAAAACTCTAATTGTTCCTCATTTAATTTACCAGCATCACCATTCATAAGCATCTCAGCGTACCAATTTATACTAGAAAGTGGTGTTCTAAGCTGATGAGAGGCCAGTGAAACAAATTCTGTTTTGGCCTTATCAATCTCTCTTTCCTTGGTCACATCTCTAAAAACAACCACACAACCCTTTACTTTTCCGTTCTTATCCTTAATTGGAGCAGCACTATCAGCCACAGGAACGCTTTCGCCCTGTTTTGTTATCAAAATGGTGTCCAAACGCATCTCCTGCGTCCTTCCATGCTTCATAGGACCCTCAATAAAACCACTTCTGTCTTCCCTTTTCTTCTCATCTATAAAACTAAACACCTCATCATATCTTTTTCCAATTGCTTCTTCCTCAGAGTATCCCGATATTTTACCGGCCATTTTATTAAAAATTATAATTTTGTAATTCTCATCAAGCACAAAGACACCATCACCAATACTATAAAGTATTGTTTTTATTTTATCTTTTTCCTCAGAAGTTTTATCTTTTTCCTCAGAAACATCTTCAAGAACATTTAAAATGGCTTTTTGCTGATCATCCACTTCCTTCTTCTTCTCTCTGATTTCCTTAATTTGCTCCTCCACTTTTATGTCTATTTCTTCTCTTGATTTTACAACCTCTTTTAATAACAAATTAAAATTTTTGCCGAGAGCTCCTACTTCGTCGCGAGATTTTATTTTAACTTCATAATTAAATTTTTTCTCCACAGCCTTTTTTATTTCATCTCCTAGCTCTAAAATAGGGCCTGTTATAAATCTCGAAAAAATATAACCAAAAACAATTGAAATTAATAAAATTATTAAAAAACCTAATAAATAAAAATTCTTTAACCTATTATTATAAAAATTAAAAATCTCTGCTTTACCCACCTCTGCCAGAAGACACCATTCCATATCTGGTATATAAGAATAGGTACCAAAAACATCCACGTCCCTATAATCCTTAAAAAAACCGAAATAATAGTCAGCAACATCAATTTCGTCTGCTTTATATTTCTGAGCAAAACATTTTTGAGAATTAACTGTATCTACTTTTTCTTTTAAAAAAACATTTTTTTCAAACCTTGCCCCTGATATTATATAACCATTTTTATTTATCAAATAGGTCTCCCCTGTTTTATCTAACCCGGTCAAACTGGTTGTAATAAAATCCAATTCAACAATCTCAACTCTTCCAGCTATAACTCCCATAAATTCCTCTGTTTTAGAATTTTTAATCGGAGCTGAAACAACAAAAGAATTTCTACCTGTTGTTTGGGATTGATATACATCTTTTATGTAAATACCCTTTTTACCCTCTGTAAAATAAAGATCAGAAAATCTATTTAAACCAATATTGTTCACGTTAGTTGAATCCACAATAAGACCGTCTTTGTTTAAAACAAATATTTCATAGAAATGCTCAAACATACTGTCTCTAAAAAAATTCCTTTTATTCAAAAATTCCCTACTTAACTGCCTAGATGTTGAAGTGGCTTCTAAAAAACTAATTTCAAGTCCAGGAGAATTTGCTAAATACTCTATTTTCTCTCTTTGATCTTTTAAAAAATGACTAATTCTCAATGATCTCTCTTTAACCACCACACTTAAGTTACTTTTCATCCTGTCCTGCAAAAAATCATTAAAAACTTTATAAAAAAAGGCGGCCCCAGCCATTGCAGCTAAAAAAGACACTAAAACAAAAGAGGCGGAAAGTTTAGTTCCAATAGAATATCTTTTTGTTTTTCCTCCATAAGCTCCATATTTATTAATTGAATAATAAACAAAAAATATCATTACAATTCCAGAAACATTGGCCAACCTAAAAGATTCTTTTCCAAGAGCAGGTAAAATCAAATTGGTCGTAACTCCTATGGACGCGGGAAAGAACATGCCAATTAATATATAAAAAAGTCTTTTCTTGTCGTTTTTATCATTTATTTTGAAATATTTTACCAAAGCGAGGAGAATAGCCGAAAATAAAGGCAGGGCTATTAAGGAGGATACTAGAGTAAACATATCCCCAGTATTATAACTAACCTCCCACAATTCTTTATTAGGAATCATAGATTTAACTGTTTTATCAGATAAAACAGTTAAATAAAATAAGAAAATGTAAATAGGGGAAACGAAAATAAACAACCAATAGTATAATTTCTTAAAAACAACCGCCAAAACAGTCCAAAAAATAGAAAGTATCATTAAAGAAGACACAAAAAAAGTCAAACGCCACAAAATAATATCAACACTAGGGTTAAAAAAACCAAAAGGTGCCAAAATCTCTAAAACGCCCCAAAAAAATGCGATAACTAAAAAAACGATCAAGGCTTTTATCGGAGCTTTTTTATCGGGCTGTTTTATTAAAAAAAACAACATAGCCACCAAAACTAAAATCGTCAAGTAATAAAAAATTGTAATTATTATATTTATCATTTATTTTCTTCGCTGTCCAGTTCTTTTTTTAAATTTCTAATTTCTCTCTTCAGCTTTTTCATTTTTAATTCCCTACCAGTCATAAATTTATTAATCCTTTCTAAATTCTTTGTTTTTTGCTTAATTTTTCTGTCCATATTTTCTTTGCTTTCTAATAATTTATTTGATAACTTA
>JAIOTG010000065.1 GCA_021106995.1 bacterium | reverse complement strand
ATAATGTATAATTTGGGAATTATAGTTGGAGCTATTTTTTTAGTTCCTTATCTAGGTGTTTATGGCTTAGCTTGGGGTGTGGTTCTGGGTTCTTTTTTGCATATGATTATACAGGTTCCAATTGTTTTTAAATTAGGGTATAAATATAGATTTTATATAAATTTTGAGAGTAAAAATTTAAAAAATATAGTAAAAATGATGGTACCAAGGACCATGACATTGGCAATAACCCAAATTAATTTATTAGTTATAACAATTTTTGCCTCTACTTTGGCCAGTGGATCTTTAACTGTTTTTAATTTTGCTAATAATCTTCAATTTTTTCCTGTCGGAATATTTGGTATATCTTTTGCTATAGCAGCTTTTCCGTCTTTATCAAAGATGGCCTCTGATAGAAAGAAATTGATAGAGAGCCTGTCTTCTACTATAAGAAAGGTTTTGTTTTTTATTGTTCCAGCTACAGTTCTCCTTATAACTTTGAGAGCTCAAATTGTAAGAGTTGTATTAGGAACGGGTATGTTTGATTGGCAGGACACTATTTTAACTCTCGATACTTTAGGATTTTTTGCTTTAAGTTTGTTCGCGCAAGCCTTAATCCCGTTGCTTGTAAGAGCTTTTTACGTACAACATATAGCCAAAACTCCATTTTTTATAGGTTTAATCGGGGCTTTTATAAATATTTTATTAGTTTGGTGGTTTTCTAAATTTATGGGAGTTGCTGGTTTGGCTTTGGGTTTTTCGATTGCCAATATAGTTAATTTTGTTTTGTTGTGGATGGTTTTGCATCACAAATTAGGCGAACTTGATGAAGGTAGAATTTTATTTTCTTCAATTAAATTTTCTCTAGCTGCAATTTTTTGCGGATCCATAGTTCAAATTACAAAGTTAATTATTGAACCCTTGGTAAATATGGATAAATTTTGGGGTGTTTTGACTCAAGGGGCAATAGCTGGTATATTGGGAATTCTGGGATATATGCTTGTCTGCTATATAACCAAGAGTGAAGAATTTTTTTCAATTTGGAGATTGTTTACAAGAAAATTACCTTGGAAAAAAGTTGAGACAGGAGATCGGGGGGAAGCTAGGGGAATATAGTATAAAAATTAAATATGAATAAGAAAGTAAGAAATTTTTCTATTATTGCACACATTGACCACGGTAAGTCTACTTTAGCCGATCGTATGATTGAGTTAACCAAAACTGTGGAAAATAGAAAAATGAAAGATCAGATTTTAGATAGAATGGACCTAGAAAGAGAAAGGGGTATTACTATAAAGTTACAAGGAGTGACTATGAAATATAAAGATTATATTATTAATCTAATAGACACCCCTGGACATGTAGATTTTAGTTATGAAGTCTCTCGAAGCTTGGCTGCTGTTGAAAGTGTTGTTCTTTTAGTCGATGCTGCTCAAGGCATTCAGGCTCAGACTTTAGCTAATTTATATTTAGCTATAAATCAAAATTTAGTTGTTATTCCGGTTATAAATAAGATAGATTTACCGGCTGCTCAAGTTGATAATGTAACAAAAGAAATTATAAATTTATTGGGTTGTAAAAAAGAGGATATAAGTCTTGTTTCAGCTAAAACTGGCAAAGGGGTGGAGGAATTACTTAATATAGTTGTTGCCAAGACGCCAGCTCCAAATAAGGAGAATAACAAGGAGGCCCCTTTTAGAGCCTTAATATTTGATTCTAGCTATGATTCTTACAAAGGAGTTGTAGCTCACGTTAGGGTAATGGATGGTGAGATAGAAAAAGATAAAAAAATATTTTTAATGGGAAGTAAAATTCAGGGAGACGCAAACGAGGTTGGTGTGTTTAGCCCCGATTATAAAGCGGTTGAAAAGCTCGTGGCAGGTGATATTGGTTATATAATTACTGGGTTTAAAGATGTTGGTGAGTGTAGGGTGGGAGATACTGTTGCTTTAGCTCGGGACAGGGACAAAGTCAAGCCTTTAAAAGGTTATGAGGAGGTTAAGCCTATGGTTTTTGCAGGTATTTTTCCCCAAGAAGGAAATGAATTGAAAAATCTTAGAGAGGCTATGGACAAGCTAAAATTAAATGATTCAGCTCTTTCTTATGAGCCTGAACATTCCGAGGCCCTGGGAGTTGGTTTTAGATGCGGTTTTTTAGGAGTGTTACATCTTGAGATAGTGGTAGAAAGATTAAGAAGGGAGTATGATTTAGAATTAATCGTTACTGTTCCTAGCGTAGCTTATAAGGTTTGTAGGGGGAGTGGGGAGGAACTGATTGTTCGTATGCCCCAAAAACTTCCACCACAAGAAGAAATCGAGAAAATTGAAGAGCCTTGGGTTAGTCTGGATGTTGTTAGCCCTGATGAATATATTGGCAAAATAATGGAATTAGTTAGAGACAAGAGAGGGGTGTATAAGAATACGGAATATATACAGGGAGGCAGAGTTATTTTATCTTACGAAATTCCTTTAGCCACAATTTTGACTAATTTTTATGATAAGATAAAAAGTGTAAGTTCCGGATATGCCTCAATTAATTACGAATTTATAGGATACAAAAAAACAGATGTTGTAAGATTGGATATTTTAGTGGCAGAAGAGCTGGTAGAGGCCTTGTCTACTATTGTGTATAGAGATGAAGCTTTCAGACAAGGCAAGGAGGTGGTCAATGTTTTAAAAGAAACTCTCCCTAAACAAATGTTTGTGTTGAAATTACAAGCGACTGTAGGGGGAAAAATAGTAGCCGCTGAAAGAATATCGGCTAGAAGAAAAGATGTCACTGCCGGGCTTTATGGCGGAGATGTTAGCCGTAAGAGAAAATTATTGGATAAACAAAAAAAAGGAAAGAAAAAAATGATGGAAATAGGGAGAGGGAGAGTCGAAATTCCTCCTGACACCTTTGTTAAAATATTAAAAAAATAAAAATAAATTATGTCTAATAAAAAAAGATTTAAAATTAAAAAAAAGCATATAAAAAAAGTAGCTTGGTTTATTTTGTCTTTTATAGTTATTTTTAGTATGGTTTTTTGGAGCTTAAGTTTTGCTTTTTATTAAACCTTGTTTTTTATGAATAATGGAAAAGAGTGGAAAGTGATGCCTCGGGCAGGAGATGATTTTTTTAAAAAAAATTCTGAATATAGTCGAGAAATTTTACAATTGTTGTTTAATCGTGGAATAACAGATGGAAAAGATATAAAAGATTTTTTAAATGCTGAAAAACTAGAGACTCCCAATCCTTTTGATTTAAGCGATATGGGGAAAGCGGTTGATTTAATAATAGATTCCATGAAGAGGCAGGAAAAAATAGCTATATATGGAGATTATGATGCCGACGGCATAACTTCCTCAGCACTTCTTT
>JAIOTG010000010.1 GCA_021106995.1 bacterium | reverse complement strand
ACTAAATAAAAATTTTTGTGTTTCAATTTGATAATAAAAAAGGAAAAATATTATTATTGTCATTGTTTGTTTTGACAACTATTTTTTTTCTGTCAGGGTGTGTTATAAGGGACGCTCAGATTTCTATTTCTGAAAAATTAAAATGGTTTAATGATATGCTTGGAGATGAATTTAATGATTTTAACAAAAGACAGGAAGATTCTGTGATAAATGTTTTCAAAGAAAAAAAAGAAGAAGATAGTGAAAAAAAGCTAGAATCTTCTCAGTTAGGTGATGAGGATAAGAAAAAAATAGATAATTGGCTTTTGGAAAATGGTTTAAATAAATACGGAGATACCGAGGGCGTTTATTATCCAGAGGGCACTCCTCTCATGAACGGAGAGGACGAAGAAAAGATTGAGCGTTATCAATATTTATTAAAAAGATACCCAAATATATTAAAATAAATAGGGTAAATTAAAATTTATCATTATGAAAAAAGATTTTATTAGCAGGATATTTTTATTGTTTTTATTGATAACCGTTATTATTGCTTGTTATTTTGTTTTTAGACCATTCTTGGTCGAGTTTTTTGTTGCCACGGTTTTAACATCTATTTTTTATAGGCCTTATAAATGGTTAAGTGGAAAGATTGGAAAAAGATTCGCCTCTCTTGTTATGTGTGTATTTATTGTTTTGTTAGTTATTATTCCTTTAGTTAATTTAATTATTTTATCAGCTCAAAAATCTATTTCAGCTTATTCTACTGTTACAGAGTTTGTTAATAATAATGGGCTTAAAGATATATTTGGAGAGGATATTTTAGTAAAAGCAGAGAATTTTTTTGGTGTTAGTGGAGATAGTATGAAGGGCTTGATTATTGATTCTGCTAAGAGTGTGAGAGATATTTTATGGCAGGGCGCTACTATTTTTGTGTCAGGAACCACTAGTTTTATAATATCTTTGATAGCTATAATATTTATAATGTTTTTCTTTTTTGTTGATGGAGAGAGGATGGCCAGGAGACTCATGGATTGGACACCGCTACCAAATGAGCATGATGAAGAAATATTTCATAAATTCAGAGATGTTAGCTATTCAACTGTTTTAGCCACTTTTGTAACAGCAGTGGCTCAGGGATTTATAGCTGGAATTGGGTTTTTTATTGTAGGCGTTCCTGTTTTTTTCCTCTCTATATTAGTTGCCTTTTTTTCTTTAATTCCATATATTGGTTCAGGTATTATTTGGTTTCCAGTCGGTCTTTACCTGCTTTTAATAGGGAACATATGGCAAGGTGTTTTTGAGGTGGTCTGGGGGGCTCGTGTAATAAGTTTTTCCGATGATATAATAAGTGCTTATATAATTAAAGGAAAATCACAGGTGCACCCTATTTTTATAGTATTTTCTATTTTTGGTGGAATCGTTTTATTTGGTTTTTGGGGAGTCATAATTGGCCCCTTAATAATTTCTTTAACTCTTACTATACTTCATATTTATGAAATAGAGTACAAGGATGTACTTCAAAAAGATAATTAGATTTTGAAATAAATTTTTATAAACAAATAAAAGTGCAAGCACTTTGTATTTTATTTGTTAATGCGGGATTCGTATAGTGGCAGTACAGGGGTCTCCAAAACCTCTAGCGGGGGTTCGATTCCCTCATCCCGTGCAAGGAAGAACAGGCAGGCGTGAGAACGCCTGTTTTTGTTTTATCTGAGCGAAGAATTCTAGGTTCGAACTTTCCATTAATTTCTCTAAAGTCGTTATTAGCGTTTTTTATGATTTCAAGATGTGGGGGAAGTGAGATTAGTAATTTTCCGTCTTTTAATAATAGGTTCGAACCCAAGCCTTGCAAGATAGCTTTTTTGTCTTCATAGGTGCCATTTTCAAAATGATATTTTGCATAGCAGGCGAAATTAAAAGTCTTTACAGATAAGTCCATCCATTCTTCGGCACGTTTATCTTGCTTTTCAATTTGGTTCTTAAAATTATTAAGTTCTTCCCTTATTTTTTTTTGTTGTTTTGAAAAAACATCATCATTCAAAATTAAACCATCAGTGTTTTGAGGGGAGATTTTAAGTTTTAGAAGATTGTCTAATTTTTTTTCACAATTTTTACATTGTGCTTCCAAGTTATTTTTTATGTGATTACGATCAATAGTTTCAATATCATTTGCTTCATTAATATTTTCAATGTACCAATTTTTTAAGCTCTCGGAAATTTTAAGCCCTTTGAGTGTTTTTATAATTTGTTCATCTAATTTTTTGCTTTCAATTGAAATTTGGTTACAGTTCTTTTTTTTTCTATCAGCACAACCATAGTAAACGTAATTTAAGTGGGTGGGATTTTTCATTTTATTGATTTCAGTGTGGCACTTTGGGCAAGCAGTTTTATGTTTTGATGAAAACTTGGTTTTACACTTAGAGCAGATGGTTTGAATTTTTTCATCTGGGGTAATAGCTGAATTACAATCGTGACAGCGAAATATTCCATAGAATGCTTTACTTGAAGATTTGCCATAATGAGGGCGACCCATACCACGTTTTAGGCGGTTGCCCATTTTATATTGAATTAATTCATATTCCTCACGGCTTATCATTACTTGATGTTTTCCTTTGTGCCAATTACCAGAGCCTTTGGGGAATTCGAATTCTCCATAATAAAATGAGTCGGCAATGATGTTGTAAAATGTAGTTCTGGACATTGGTTTTCCACCTGACCTTTTTCTTTTGGGACTTCTGTAGCCCCATTCGTTATTTAACTTACTAAGGGCTTCGGCTGGTGTATATTCTCCCGAGGCAATACATCTAAACATTTTTTGAATAAGGTGAAAACCTTTTGGGTCATTTATAATCTTTTTTTCACCTTGATCTGCATATTTATCATTAAGGTAGCCAGGCTTGGCTACCCCTGGACACCAACCCATAGCCAATTTTTTTCGTATCCCTCTTTTTACATTATCACTTAAATCTCTAATGAATTGATTGGCCATTCCGAATTCAACTGATATCATCATTACATTGTCTGTTGGATAGTAATCCCTACTAAACGTTTTAATATTTTGAATAGTACCTAGTTGAAGTAACCAGCAAATTTTACCTCCATCCATCGGGTTTCTTGCTAACCTATCAAGTTTCCAACAGATAATACCGTTGGCCTCCCCACTTTCTATCATTTCTACCATTTTTGCGAATTCTGATCTACCTGGAGCTTTTGCGGATTTGGCCTCAGTAAATCGTTTTACTATTTTTATAGAGTGTTCATTTGCAAGTTTTTCTAATTCCTGAACTTGCGAATCTATAGAAGCAACTTGTTGGTCTTCGGCTTCGCTTGATTTGCGAGCGTACAAAACATATTTAATTTGTTGAGTTTCTTTTTTCATATATATTAGTGATGTATCATAAAACTTTTTTTACAAAAAGACAAATTATTTATTTTTTATAGCCTTTAAAAATTACCTGCATCATTTTAAAAAATTTTACAGCCTCGTCTTTTATTTTCTCGTCACTAAGGATAATACCGTATTCTTTGAGGTATATTTTTTTAAAATCTTTAATTGCTTTGTTTGATAATTTCATATCAGCTTTTTAGCTTTTGGTCTTATATATATTAAGAAATTCTGAAAAGCTACCTTTTTTTATTTATTACTAGTTGGTAATATTTTTTATTACTCTTACTTTCTGTTAATTCTACAGTTCCTTTTTCTAATAGTGATTTTATTGTTTCCCTGACCGCTGTTTCAGTAATATCCTTTTTGTCATTTTTTACGTTAGCCATAATATCATTTGTTAATTCTCCATCCTTGCTTTTAATAGTATATTTTTTGTTTTGTTTCATTATGCTCATAATATACTTTTCAACTTTTTTGATTCTTTGATTTTTTTTATAATCTTCTCCCATCCACTCAAAATATGTTTTTCCTGTTTTGAGATTATTGATTGCCCTGACAGTAAATGAGTTAACCCAACTTACATTACGGGATTTATGTTGAGTCAAAGTTTGTTCCAAGATAAATATATTTTTTTCTGGAAATTCTTTAGATTCTAAAACTAAGTGACTTGATACTTTTGCTATTAGTTCGCTGCTGCCTCTTGCGGAGTGGATATTATGACCTTCCTCTGGCTTTCCTTTTCTGTGGTGATGTAGATAGAGAATTGTAATTCCCAAAGAGTTTATAAGCTCAATCATTCTACGGTTGATTAATCTCATATCACTTGCGCTGTTTTCATTGCCAGTATGTGCTGAAACTATTACATCTATAACAAGCATTTTATAACCCTTTTCTTTTATT
>JAIOTG010000115.1 GCA_021106995.1 bacterium | reverse complement strand
TTTTATAATAGAAGCCCCGTTTAAAGTGTTTGTAGAAATAGCCGAGCAATGGACTAGATATGTCAGGGAGAGAAAAGAAGACATAGTTTAAAAATAATTTAAATCTTTATGAAAAAAGCACTATTATTCATTTCATTATTTCTTTTGTTTAATTTTTTTATTGTTTATAATTGTAATGCTGATTCAGCAAGCATTGGGGGGCATGGAAATACTGTGAAAATTCTAGATGACAATAAAATTAGGATGAAAAATGAAGAGATAAACATGTATGTTAATTCTGAATCTACTGAAGTGGATGTAGTATATAACTTTGTAAACTCCACCTCTAAAAGTGTTGAGGTTATAATGGGTTTTCCAGAAAAAGTATATAGTTATGAAGATTATAAATTAAATGATTTTAAAGCCTTTGAAGAAGGGGAGGAGATCGGGACAGAATTTAGAAACGAAGAAGATGCTGTTACTGAAGGTGTAAATTGGTATATCTATAAAGTTAATTTTGGGCCATATGAAGAAAAACAAATGAGAAATACCTATTCAATAAAACATACTGGATGGGCAGGAAAGTTTATGACTAATTATGTGCTTGAAACCGGTGCTTCTTGGGAGGGTGAAATAGAAATAGTAGATATTTACGCTTATTTTGAGGAAAATGTTTCTCTATATGATGTTTTAAATATTAAGCCTCAAAATTTTTATGCAAACGAAGAAGAAAACAGGATAGAATGGCATTTAAATAATATTGAGCCTAAAAGTGAAGATAATATTGAAATTTCAATGTTAAATTATTATAGTCCAACTAAGGGGTCTTGTGTTTGCAGGGAGGAATGTTTGGATTATAACCAAGAGAGAGCAGAGGAGGAAATTTTTGGATACTCATCCTCTTATTTAAAAGAAGGGGAAACCAATTATTATGCTTGCAAGGCTTTTGATGGTGATCAAAAAACTGCTTGGGTAGAGGGCTCTGAGGATGGTGGCGTGGGTGAATGGATTAGCGTTCCCTTGGAAAGAATGTCTGATATATCAAAATTTCCCGACACTTGCCTTGATGATATGTGCTCTAAAAAAATTAAAATTAATAAGTTCAATATTTTTAACGGCTTTGGCGAAAGTAAGGAGTTATGGGAAAAAAATAATAGAGTAAAAGAAATTAAAATTATATTTAATGATTCTAAAGAGATAATTTTAGAAATTCCTGATATTTATGGATATCAGACAATTGATTTACCCGAAGAGATAACGACAAACAGGTTTTTGGCAAAGGTAGAAATACTAGATGTTTATAAAGGAAGTGAATACAATGATACAGCTATAACAGAGATTAGGTTTTTAAGTTTTATCGACAATGATTATATTTTGAGTGAAGGAAACATAGTGCCGGTTGAAAATAATGATTTATATGAAAGGTTAAAGGGTAGCATTGTTTTAAAGGTAGAAGAAAATGGAGAAGCTTATTATATTAATCCTAAAAATGAAAATTATTATTATCTTGGAAGACCCGACGATGCTTTTAGAGTTATGCAGGAACGGGGTTTAGGGATTTCAGAAAAAGATTTCAATTCTTTTAATGGTTGTGCCCCAGAAAATTTAGCAGGAGTTATATTATTAAGAGTAGAGGCTAATGGAGAGGCTTATTATGTTAATCCTGAAGATAGAAAAATTTATTATTTGGGTAGACCTAGTGATGCTTTTGATATTATGAGAAATCTTGGTAAGGGGATATCTAGTGATGATTTTAATAGGTTGTAAAATATATTATGAGTAATTTATATATAGTAGCCACGCCAATTGGTAATTTGGAAGATGTTACGCTTAGGGCCTTGCGAATATTAAAGGAGGTTGATTATGCTTTGTGCGAAGATACTAGGGTTACAAAGAAATTATTGGATTACTACAAGATAAAGACAAAAACTATTTCCTATCATCAACATTCCAATGTTTCTAAGGTTGATTATATTTTAAGATTATTAAAAGAGGGGAATGATTTAGCTTTAGTTAGTGATTCTGGAACTCCTGGCATATCAGATCCGGGCGGTAAACTAGTGGCAGAGGTAGTTGAAAATTTAGGTAATGATATAAAAATTGAATCAGTGTCTGGTCCATCAGCTGTTACTACCGCGCTTTCAATTTCAGGATTCCCGACTGATAAATTTATTTTTATGGGTTTTCCTCCTCATAAAAAAGGAAGACAAAAATTTATAAAAGAAATTTTAGAAAATAAGTACACAACTGTTCTTTATGAATCAAAGCACAGAATAATAAAATTATTAGAAGAATTAAATAAATTTCAAAAGAAAGAATTAGAAATAGTGGTCTGTAGAGAATTAAGTAAAATGCACGAGAGTATTTATAGAGGAGACGTCCTAGAAATTTTAAATGAATTAAATTCTTCAAGTAATAATTTAAAAGGAGAATTTGTAGTAATAGTAAAAAAATAAAGGTTTTAATTAGCTCTTATTTCTTATAGAGGTTGAATTGTAGATTAGGAGATAAATTTATAATAAAAAGAGCCAACTGGAGATAAATCCAAGTTGGCTACGAGTGAGTTTAAAAAAAGTTAAAGTAGGCAATCACGTTTATGATGATTAAAGTTACAGATAGGGAGAAATTCCATGCCTTTTGCATTATAATATTTTTTCCCTGATTTTGATTCTGAATACAACTCTCACAGAAAGCGTCACAATTCCTTTCCCAAAAACCTTTTCCCATTTTTCCACCTCCTTTTTTAAAGTTTCATTTTTTTAGATAATCATAAAATTAAAGTTATGTCAAATAAATTTTATATCACAACCCCAATTTATTATGTTAACGCTCAACCTCATATTGGGCATGCTTATACAACCATAGCTGCTGATATTTTGGCTCGATATTATAGAATGCGAGGTAAGAAGGTTTTTTTTGCTACTGGAACAGACGAACATGGAGCTAAAATAGAAGAAAAGGCTAGTGAGGCAGGTAAAAATCCTCAGAAGTGGACGGACGAAGTTTCGGCTCAATTTGAAATGACTTGGGACGAGCTTAGTATCTCTAACGATCGTTTTATAAGAACCACAGAAATAGATCATATAAAAGCAGTTCAGAAAGCTCTTAAGTTTATGTACGAGAAAGGGGATATATATTTAGGTGAATTTGAGGGTCTTTATTGTCAGGGTTGCGAACAATATAAAACGCCAACTGACTTGATTGATGGTAAATGTCCTGATCATA
>JAIOTG010000108.1 GCA_021106995.1 bacterium | reverse complement strand
TCTACCGTTAGTAGTCATGGAAATTGTGTCAAAACCTAATAAATTGGAAAATTTAATTAATTCCAAAGAATCTTTTCTAATACTCACCTCTCCTCCAATCAATTCTAAATAAGTTGCCCCGTTCTCTCTTGACGCCAAAATATCTTTTTTAATTTCATTTGTGCTTCTCTGGGGCAAATTTCTTTTATTAGAATCTAAACAAAAGATACAATTATTATTACAAGCATAACCTACAAAGACAACAGATTTTTTTATTTTTTTTTCTTTCATAAAACAGGCTTTAATTCATCAAGGCCAAAAACCTTTGAATATTTTTTCCAAACCCCTTGGCACTTACTATTATAAATACAACCGGAACAAAGATTAGACTTAATCTTGTCTTTCTTTTTGGATTCATCCAAATAAGTCTCAAAATTAGAACCAATAAGACAAGTATTAGAGCTTCCCAGGTCATTAACATAGTCCTCGTAGCCCAAGAGTAAACAAACAGGAATATTATAAACAAAAATTTTAACACTCTTACCCTTTGTTAAATCAATGGCTTTTTTTAAATATGGAATAATTAAACTCATAGGCGCTACTGTTTTTTTAGGTTTTTCTCCTGCATACCCTTCTAACAAAGCAAAAGTAAGCCTTATCTCATCTATTTCAAAATTATTTAAAAGAAAATTAATATGTTCAACTAAATCTTTATAATTAAACCTGGTTATTACAACATTTATTTTCACTGCTCGACCCAGAGCGTTCAAATTTTTTATACCCCTTACTTGTTCCTTAAAAGCTCCGGAAACACCCATTATTTTGTCGTTGACTTCTTGCTTTGGAGAGTGTAGAGAAATAACAAAGCTATTAACCCCTGCTTCAATCATTTTCTCTCCAAAATATTTATTAGCATAAATTCTGCCATTAGATTGTATTTCAATCTTTTCAAATCTTTTTTCATTGGCATATTTAACCAAATCAAATAAATCTTTACGCAAGGTTGGTTCCCCTCCAGAAAAGGCAAATTCCCGAGCGCCTATTTTAAACGCTCTATCAATGTCTTTTTTAACATCCTCAAACCCTTTGACCAAATTATCACTCCTATTCATCTGTTTTCCAACTGAACACATAATGCAATGACAGTTACATTTAAATATCACTAAACTTTCAACTTTTATAATTTTATTTTGTTTTACCATTTTTTAAATATTCTATCCAAAAACCTCCACATTTATTATCAAAAACGCAATTATTGCACTCTTCTGTTTTCTTTTTATTAATATCTGTATATTTTTTATTTTTATCGAAAAGTATTCTCTCTGGATTATATCCGTTTTGCCTAATATTTTCACCTCTGAACTGCGTATTAATAGCATTAAAACGATCTGATTCTAACATCCAAGACGGAAAATAACAAAAAGGAAAGTCAAATATATTTATCTCTCTAAAATCTTCTTGTATATTTTTTATTTTTTCTAGTTCTTTTTTTATTTTTTCCAAATCAACAAAAAGGCTTTTATAATTTTCTGAGGCGCTCCCTTCAGGTATTAGATCAGATATATTCCAATTATCAATACCCAAAGATGAAATAAACAATCCTAGATCTGATAAATATTTATAATTAATAGAACAAAGAACCGAGGTAATACTTATATAAACCTTCTTATAACCAACAATTTTTTTGACTCCTTTTACAGCTTCTAAAAAAGAACCTGGTGTTCTTGTAATCGCATCGTGAATACTGGTATTAGGACCGTGAAGAGAAAAGGTGAACCAATTTAATCCAGCATTAATTAATTTTTCAGAAAAAGAAGAATACGACAACATGCGCCCATTAGTACTTATACCAATATTTTTATAACCCAAATTTTTAGAGAACTCTGTTAAATCTACCAAATCTTTTCTTAGAGTAGGTTGACCCCCAGTAAATTCTACTGATCTAAATCCCTGATTATATCCTTTTTTCAATCCTGTTAAAATTTCCGCCCCACTCCTTTCAACTAAATCATCTTTTTTGATTGAACAAAAAATACAATTATTATTGCAAATAGGACCAACGTTCTCTAGCCAAACTTTATTATTGGTTTTAGTCATATTAAAAATAAATTAATCTAAGACAGGCTTAAACTCATCCCATCCAAAAATGTCTACATACTCCCTCCAAGACCCTTCGCAAACATTGCTGAACTTACATTTATTACATTCACCTCTTCTTGCTTTACCAGAATTACGACGGTAATCTCCATAATTATCAACTTTAAACCCAGCATCATAAATACTTGTTTCTGGCATTTTTTGTTCAGCTACACAGGACTCATAACCACTCATAAGACAAAAAGGAATTGCCTCGGTAAAAACTTTTTTTCCAGCATCCATTCCTGTATCTAGGCCTTTTTTAACATATGACATTATCTCGGTCTTTCTAGGAACAAGCCAATCTTTATTTTTATCGGCTTGCCCCACAATATGTATAAAAGCAAATTGAAATTGATCTACATCTAAATCCACTAAAAGCTTGGCTAGGTTAGGTAAATCTTTATAGTTATCAAAAGTGATAACAGAATTAGTTAAAACATATTGATTTAAATTTTTTAAATTTTTTATTCCCTGAACTGTCTGATCAAAACTACCCTCTGCTCGTGTCAACTTGTCATGAATTTCCGGATTAGAACCGTGAAGAGAGGGAGAAAACTGTGTAACACCAGCTTTTACTAATTCTTTACAAAAATCTTTATAAGCAAACAATCTTCCATTACTTTGAGCTTGCGCCTCTAAAAAACCAATCTTTCTCGCCTCTTTAACTAGATCTAAAAAACATGGGTGTATAGTCGGCTCGCCTCCAGTAAAAACAACTTCTCTTTTCCCCTCCCCAAAGGCTTCTTTTAAAGAATTCTGTATTTCCTTAAAATCTTTGGAGGGGGTTTTATATCTTTTGTCACCCTGAACACAAAAAACACATCTGTTATTACACTTAAACCCTACTTTTATATCTACTCTTTTCATAAAAAATTTATTTTTTATCCATTTGTTTATCATAAAAATTTATCAATCTGACAAATTCCTTCTCTGATATTAATTCTTTACTAATTGTTTTTTCCGTTCTTGTAAAAATTTCCCCTTTTTTAAATAATTCTCTGGCAGCAACTTTTGAAGCCTCTATTATTTCTTGAGCCCCGATAGAGTTAAACCCGGCACCAGACCTAAAAATTGAGGAATGAGGCCTAAACAAAGATCCTGCCAATTTAGAACCGGGATAATTGTTTAATAGCTCTTGAAAACTTTTCACTATTAAATCAAAACCATCTATTCCCCAATAGTTACAGCTGGAAATCAAAACAAAACTCCCTGGGTTAAAACCTGGCTTGAAACCATGCATATATCGACCATTATTATACTCTAAAGAGAAATTCAAAGTGGGCAAAAAACGATCAATTATATTCTTTAATATACCGGGCACCGTATTAGCAT
>JAIOTG010000125.1 GCA_021106995.1 bacterium | reverse complement strand
TATAATATATAATAAATAAACATATTATATAATATATATTAAAGTAGTTATTACTCTTTAGAAGTTCTATAAGAAATAAAGGTATTAATAATTTTAATTTTAAATTAATTATATTCCATAGGAAATATAGGTGGTGGGGTATATTATTTAATATAACAATATTTATATAAATCTTATTTTAAAAATATGTTATGTTAAAAAAAGATCTTGCTAATTTTTTTAGTGATTATCTAAAAAAAAAACCTCTTTTTATTGATAAAAGTTCATTACAATCAAATTATAACCCTAAAGATATCCCTCATAGGGATGAACAAATAGAACAATTAGCAAGAATTTTAGCCCCTGCATTAAGAACTGAAAAACCAAGTAATGTTTTTTTGTATGGAAAAACAGGAACAGGAAAAACATGTGTTAGTTTACATGTTTTAAATCAAATTGAACAAGCATGTAAAAAAAATAATATTAAATTAAAAACATATTATTTAAATTGTAAATTAAAAAAAGTTGCAGATACTGAATATAGAGTTATTGCACAATTAGCAAGGGGTTTTGGAAGGGAAGTTCCTGCAACAGGGTTACCTACAGACCAAATTTATAAAATGTTTTTGGAAACTATAGATAAAGATAAACAACTTTTAATTTTAATTTTAGATGAAATTGACCAGTTAGTTGGTAAAATAGGGGATGGAATTTTATATAATTTAACAAGATTAAATAGTGAATTAAAAAATTGTCAAATGACTATTATAGGAATCTCAAATGATTTAATGTTTACAGATAATTTAGATCCTAGAGTTAAATCTAGTTTGAGTGAAGAAGAAGTAGTATTCCCTCCTTATAATGCAATTGAATTAAAAGATATTTTGAAAAAAAGATCTGAATTAGCATTTAATAAAAATGTTTTTGATGAAGGTGTAATAGAAAAATGCGCTGCTTATGCTGCAAGAGAACATGGTGATGCAAGAAGAGCTTTAGAATTATTAAGAGTTGCAGGTGAAATATCTGAAAGAGAAAATTCTCCAAATATAAAAATTAAACATATAGATCATGCCGAACAAAAAATAGAAAAAGATAGGGTTTTAGATATTGTTAAAACACAACCAAAACAATCCCAAATTACATTATATTCAATTTTAAATTTTTATAATGATCATAAAAGGGTTTTTACAGGAGATATTTATGATTTTTATAATGATACTTGCATAAAAGTTGGTTTAACACCATTAACTCAAAGAAGGGTTAGTGATATTATTGCAGAGTTAGATATGTTAGGAATAATTAATGCTAAAGTTGTTTCTAAAGGAAGATATGGCAGAACAAAAGAAATTGGAATGGCAATTCCTTCTTCAAATATAAAGAAAGTTAAAGATTTATTGAAAGAGGGCTTAGGTTTATGAAAAATGTTATTCAAAATTTTTTACAAGAAGGTTATTTAGTTAGCCCAGATTTTTTAGATAAAATAAAAACTCAAAAAATAAATCAAGAAGAAATTGTTTTAAGATTACAAGAATGTACTAAAGGAAATGTTTTAATTTTAAGTAAGGATATTGTAAATATAACTTGTTCTTTAAAAAAAAACTTAAATCTTAATTGGACTGAATTTGAAAAATCTAAAGCCCATTTAGAAAAAGGTTTCGGCGACAGCCTTTATGAAAATTTTTTAAAGGTAATTTATTCTGAGCACATAGAAAAAATAGAACCCAACAAAGAAGAAAATACCATCGAAAAAAGTGTAGAATTAGAAGAAAAAGAAAATGGTTCTAATTTTGTTATTGTAAAAAATTATTTGGATGTTTCTAAAAAGAGAGAGATTCAGGATTTTGTTAAATATTTTAAATTAAGATATAATTTTTTGAAAGATCTTTTAATAAATAGACCTGAGTTAAATAATATTTTATCAATAAATAGAATAAAAAATAAAGATGTTCAAGAAAATGTTTCTTTAATAGGTTTGGTTTATGATAAAAGAATCACTAAAAATGGAAATATTTTATTAAGTGTTGAAGATTTGAGTGGAACAATTCCAGTAGTTATTAGTAAAAATAATAGAAAACTTTTTGAAATCGCAAATGATTTAGTTTTAGATGAAGTTGTTGGTATATGTGGGACTAATGGGAAAAATATTATGTTCACCAAAAATATTTTATACCCTGATATTTCTTTGAATAATGAATTTAAAAAATTAGATAGAGATGAATACATTGTGTTTACTTCTGATATGCATTTAGGTTCTAAAATGTTTTTGGAAAAAGAGTTTCTTAATTTTATTGATTGGTTAAACGGAAACTATGGAGATGAAAAACAAAAAGAAATTGCGAAAAAAGTTAAATTTGTTTTTATTAGTGGGGATTTGGTAGAGGGGGTAGGAATTTATCCCGGACAAGAGGAAGATTTGTTAATTAAAGATGTTTATAAACAATATGAAATTCTTGGCGATCATTTTGGAAAAATAAGAAAAGATATTAATTTGATAATGATTGGAGGAAATCATGATGCTTTAAGATTAGCAGAACCTCAACCAATATTAGATAAAAAAATAGGTAAACCTTTGTATGATTTGGAAAATGTCACCATGGTTTCTAATCCAAGCACAATAAATATATTTTCATCTAAAAATTTTCCAGGATTTAATATTTTAATGTACCATGGATTTAGTTTTCCTTATTTGGCAGATAATGTTGATAGTATTGTTAAAAGTGGAAGATTAGATAGGGCTGATTTAATTATGAAACAGTTATTGCAAAAAAGACATTTAGCCCCAACACACGAATCTACACAATATATTCCAGATACAAGAGAAGATTTTTTAGTTATAGATAAAATTCCTGATTTTTTTGTTTCAGGACATATTCATAAAACAACATCTATGAATTATAGGGGAGTTACTTTGTTGGGTGCTGGTTGTTGGACAAAACAAACTAAAGATCAGGAAAAAAGAGGAATTGTTCCAGATCCTGGAAAGGTTTTTGTTGTTAATTTAAGAACAAGAGAATTTAAAATTTTGAATTTTTATGAAGATGGAAATTGAAAAATATTTTGAAGATATAAATAAAAAAGTAGACCAAGCTTATGAAATAGCAGAGAAATCTAGAAAAAAAGGTTTGGACCCTGTTGATTATGTAGAAATTCCCATAGCAAGAAATATGGCTGAGAGGGTTGTTGGTTTAATTTCATCTGTTGCACCACAAATAAAAAATAAAGGAATACCTGAAAGAATAGAAGAATTTGAAAAAGAATATGGAAAATTAGATTGGAGAGTTGCTTTTAAGATTGCAGAAGAAATAGCCAAAGAAAAATATTGCAAATTTAAAAATAAGCAAGAAGCAATGGAGATTGGAATTAGGGCAGGAATTGCTTACGTTACTAATGGGGTTGTAGCAAGTCCTTTAGAAGGATTTACAAGTATAAAAATTAGAAAAAGAAAAGATGGTAAAGATTATATTGCTGCAT